>CAYOEE010000093.1:0-6309 GCA_964402935.1 uncultured Alistipes sp.
TTCCGACAAATCGAGAGTTACGAATTCCGCTAATCAATACACCTTATATATAAAAGAGCCGTTCAACGCTTGATTGAACGGCTCTTTTCGTTTTCATTGCGCCCACCGAACGCGAAGCTCTTACTCCTTGAAAGAGTGGATCACAACGCCCGAGCGCAACTTCGGCTCAAACCACGTCGTCTTCGGGGGCATGATGTTGCCCGTGTCGGCGATATTGATGAGTTGCTGCATCGAAACGGGGTAGAGGGCAAAGGCTGCCTTCATCTCGCCGCTATCCACACGACGCTTCAGCTCGCCAAGACCACGAATACCGCCCACAAAGTCAATACGCTTCGAGGTGCGCAAATCCTTGATGTCGAGAATCTTATCCAGCACCAAATCCGACAGCACCGTCACATCCAGCACCCCGATCGGATCCTCGTCGTTGTACGTTCCCGCCTTGGCCGTGAGGCTGTACCACTTGCCGTCGATATACATCGAGAAGTTGTGCAGCGCGGCAGGCGCATAGATCTCCTCGCCCTTGCACTCCACCTCGAACGACTCTTCGAGTTTCGTCAGCAACTCCTCCTTCGTCAGGCCGTTCAGATCCTTTACCACGCGGTTATAGTCGATGATCTTGAGCTGCGAAGCGGGGAACGTAACGGCCAGGAAGTAGCAATACTCCTCCTCGCCCGTGTGATTCGGATTCTTCTTCTCGCACTCGACACCCACGCGGGCAGCTGCAGCCGTGCGGTGGTGACCGTCAGCCACATACAACGCCGGAATAGCCGCAAAAAGCTCCGTCAGGCGATCGTTCGTCTTTTTATCACGAATCACCCACAGATGATGTCCAAAGCCGTCATCTGCCGTAAAATCATACTCCGGCTCGCCCTTTACGACCTCCTCCACGATTCGATTCACCTCCTCGTCGTCGGGGTAGGCGAAGAAGACCGGCTCGATGTTGGCCTGCTGGTTGCGGACGTGAATCATGCGATCCTCCTCCTTATCGGGACGGGTCAGCTCGTGCTTCTTGATAGCCCCCGACAGGTAATCCCCGTAGTGGCAGCACATCGCCAAACCATACTGCGTGCGCCCCTCCATCGTCTGGGCATAGACGTAGTAATACTCCTCGGGATCCTGCACCAGCCAGCCCTCTTTCTGCCAACGGGCAAAATTCTCCATCGCCTTCTGATAAACCTCCTCCGAATGTTCATCGGCAATCGGGTCGAAGTCGATTTCGGGCTTGATGATATGGAGCAGCGAACGCTCCGTAGCCTCGGCTTTGGCCTCGACGGAGTTCAGTACATCGTAGGGGCGCGATGCGACCTCGGCGGCATACTGTTTCGGCGGACGAATACCGCTGAAAGGTTTGATTTTTACCATATTAAAGTTCGATCTTTAGGTGTTCTACTTATTCACCCGGAAGCGCGTAATGCCCTCCTTCAGGTAGCCCACGATTTGACGTGCTGCCGCCAGACCGGCATTGATGTTCGCCTCGGCCGTCTCGGCACCCTGCTTTTTGGGCGTGGCGAAGAAGCGCTTGCCAAACAGTTCGCTCAACTCGGCGGCATTGGACGGTGCGATGTCGGTCACATACTTCAGATCCGTGCGCTCGGCCAAAGCCTGCTTCAGACCCTCCTCGTCGACCACCTCCTTGCGTGCCGTATTGACCAGCGTAGCCCCCTTGGGCATCGACATGAGTTTCTCGTAACCGACCGAGCCTTTCGTTTCGGGGGTCGAGGGAATATGAAGCGAGAGGAAATCGGCCTTGGCGTAAAGCTCCTCCACCGAGGCAGCCTGGCCCACGCCGTCGTTCTCATAAACATAAGCATCGGTAATGAAGGGGTCGTAGGCGATCACCTGCATACCCAACGCCTTGCCCTTCTTGGCCACCAGCTTACCCACGTTGCCATAGGCATGGATGCCGAGCGTCTTGCCCTGAATCTCACCACCAGTGCCCGGGGTAAATTGATTACGCGTCATATAGACCATCATACCGAGTGCCAACTCGGCCACGGCATTCGAGTTCTGACCCGGCGTATTCATCACCACCACACCACGCTCGGTGGCGGCTGCCAAATCGACGTTGTCGTAGCCTGCACCGGCACGCACAACGATCTTCAGATTTCGTGCCGCTACAATCACCTCGGCCGTCACCTTGTCACTGCGCACGATCAGCGCATCGACATCAGAAACGGCCTCCAGCAGTTCGGCCTTCTCGGTGTATTTTTCGAGCAGGCACAGCTCGTAGCCGGCCTCCTCAACAATCTGACGAATACCCTCAACAGCCTCTTGGGCAAAGGGTTTCTCGGTTGCAACCAATACTTTCATATCCTTAAGTAGTGAGGTGTAATAGATTACTTTCTCCTTTTTCGTTTCGTAAGTATAGGGGACAATGGTCGGCATAACGCGCTATTTGGCATACTTGGCAGCAAAATCCTGCATGCACTTCACGAGTACCTCCACGCTCTCCTTCTTCAGGGCGTTGTAGCACGAAGCACGGAAGCCACCCACCAGGCGGTGACCCTTGATACCGACGATACCGTGCTCCTTGGTGTAGGCCATAAACTCCGAAGCCAGCTCCTCGTACCCCTCTTCCATTACGAAGCAGATATTCATCAACGAGCGCGAATCTTTCTCCACCGTACCCTTGAAGAGCGGGTTGCGGTCAATCTCATTATAGAGCAACTCGGCCTTCTCGACATTGCGACGATAGATCTCCTCCACGCCACCGATCTCCTTGAGCCACTTGAGCGACTCCTTCAGCACGTAGATCGGGAATACGGGAGGGGTGTTGAACATCGAGTTGTTATCGACGTGCGTTTTGAACGACACCATCGTCGGCAGGTCGCGCACGATCTTATCGAGCATATCCTCACGGATGATGGCAAACGACACACCGGCCGGAGCGAGATTCTTCTGCGCACCGCCGTAGATCATGGCGTATTTCGTTACGTCGATCGGACGCGAGAGGATGTTCGAACTCATATCGGCAATCACGGGCACCTCGGCATCAATATCGTAGTGGTACTCCGTACCGTAGATCGTATTGTTCGACGTAATGTGCAGGTAGTCCACACCCGCCGGAGCTTCGAACTTGGGGATATAGTTAAAGTTCTTATCTTCGGACGAGGCTATCACCTCTACCTCACCGTAGCGTTTGGCCTCCTTGATGGCCTTCTTCGACCACACGCCCGTATTGACATAGGCGGCCTTCGTACCGAGGAAGTTGGCAGCAATCTCGTAGAAGAAGGTGCTTGCTCCGCCACCAATGTAGAAAATCTTGTAGTTATCGGGAATCTGCAACAGCTCACGGAACAGCGAGTCGGCCTCCTCCATCACCGCGTCGAAATCGGGCGTGCGGTGCGAAATCGAGAGAATCGAAATTCCCGATCCGTTGAAGTCCTGAATTGCTTTAATCGCGTTCTCATACACTTGATCGGCCAAGAGAGAAGGGCCCGCATTGAAGATGTGCTTTTTCATATCCAATAATGTTTTTGATGGAATTTTCCGTTGCGATACTCTTTGAGTATCTTTTCATCACAACAAATGTAAAGAAAAATTTTTATAAACGTATAACCAAACAACACTTTATCAAAGTTTTTTCTTTTCCACGCACAAATCCTCGCCTTTTCGTGGCATTTTGAATCGTTTTTACTATCTTTGTGCAATATTTTTTCAACGCTCGAAACGCTATGGTAAAATCAATGACCGGCTTCGGCAAAGGCGAAGTCGTTTTTCAGGATACCAAGAAAATTACGGTGGAGATTCGCACGCTGAACTCCAAGCAGCTGGATCTGAATCTGCGTATGCCGGCCCTCTATCGCGGGGCGGAGTATGAGGTGCGCTCGCTCCTCACGCGCCGTCTGCAACGCGGCAAGGCCGACGTATTTATCACGGTCGAATCGCAAAAGGTCGAGACGCCGGCCCACATCAACTCGGCACTCTTCCGCGAGTACCTCCGCCAAATCAACACAACACTCGCCTCAGCCGACCTGGAGGTCAATTACGAGACGATTGTTCCGCTCGTGATGCGTATGCCCGAGGTGGTATCGTCCGAGCAGGAGAGCACCTCCGAGGAGGAGCTTACGGCTTTGAAAAAGGCCGTCGAGGAGGCGTGCGACAAGCTCGACAGCTTCCGCGGGCAGGAGGGTGCGATTCTGATTGCCGACCTTCTGAAGCGCATCGACCTGATCGAGCAGTACAAGGAGGAGGTTGTTCCCTTTGAGGAGCAACGCGCCACGACGATCAAGAACCGCATCCAGGAGCACCTGAAGCAGTTGCAGGTCGAGGTCGATCAGTCGCGTCTGGAGCAGGAGATGATCTACTACATCGAGAAGCTCGACATCACGGAGGAGAAGGTGCGCCTGAAGAACCACTGCAAATACTTCCGTGAGGTAGCTGCCGGCGAGGAGGGTATCGGTCGCAAGCTGGGCTTCATTGCGCAGGAGCTGGGTCGTGAGATCAACACCATGGGTTCGAAGGCCAACGAGACGAACATCCAGATTCTGGTCGTAAAGATGAAGGACGAGCTGGAGAAGATCAAAGAGCAGGTACTCAACATCTTGTAATCATGGGCAAAGTCGTTATTTTCTCCGCTCCGAGCGGCTCGGGAAAGACCACCATTGTGCGTCGTCTGCTCAAGCAATACCCCCAATTCGAGTTTTCGATTTCGGCCACAAGCCGCGCTCCGCGTGGTGAAGAGCGAGATGGGGTAGATTACTACTTCCTCACGGCCGAGGCCTTCGCCGAAAAGGTTAAGGAGGATGCCTTTGTCGAGTGGGAGGAGGTCTATGCCGGCACTTCGTATGGCACGCTCAAGAGCGAGGTGGAGCGTATTTGGGCCAAGGGCAACGTGATTCTCTTCGATGTGGATGTCATGGGCGGCATCAGCCTCAAGCGCATCTTTGGTGAGGAGGCCTGCTCGATTTTTATCATGCCCCCCTCGATCGAGGAGTTGCGTCGTCGTTTGGTGGGTCGCGCCACGGATAGCGCCGAGGTGATCGAAAAGCGCGTATCGAAGGCCGCCTTCGAGCTGGAGAAGGCTCCCGAATTCGACCACACGGTCGTAAACGACGACCTGGAGAAGGCCGTGGAGGATACCTGCCTGATTTTAAACCAATTTTTGGCGCAATAGGCCATGCAACGCGTAATGCTCTATTTCGGGTCGTTCAACCCGATTCACAACGGCCATATCCGCCTTGCGGAGTATGTCTTGGAGCAGGGGTTGTGCGATATGGTCACGCTTATCATCTCACCCCAAAGTCCCTATAAATCACCTTCGGAGCTGGCGCCCGAATTGAGCCGTTTCGAGATGGCCGAGACGGCGTGTGCCGCCTCGAAGTATCCCGAGCAGATTCGCCCCTCGGTGGTGGAGTTCCTGCTCCCGAAGCCCTCCTATACGATCGACACACTGCGCTATCTGGAGGAGCAGATGGGCGACCGGATGCAGTTCTCGATCCTGATGGGTGGCGATCAGCTGGCCGGTTTGGCCGGCTGGAAGGAGGCCGAGAAGATTCGCCAATACCCGATTTTTGTCTATCCGCGCGAGGGACAGGCCGTCGAGGAGTTGAGCGAGGGAATGACCCTTTTGGAGGGAGCACCGCTACTCGATATTTCGGCCACCGAGGTGCGTCGTCGCGTGGCGGCCAACGAAAAAGTAATTGACCTGATCCACCCCAAAACGGCATGGTACATCCGTCAAAACGGACTTTATAAAGAGGATTAAATGGAAAAACGATTGAATATAGCCCTTTTGACAGGTGGCAACTCCTCGGAGAGAGAGATTGCCCTACAAAGTGCAGCACAGATTTACGAGGCGCTCGATAAGGAGCGATACAACATCTTTTTGATCGACCTTCACCACCGCGATTGGAGCTACACGGCTCCCGACGGCACAAAATGGCAGGTCGATAAGAACGATTTTTCGATCACCGTCGCGGGCGAAAAGAGCGTATTTGATTACGCCCTGATTCTGATTCACGGCACGCCGGGCGAGGATGGTAAGTTGCAGGGCTACCTGGAGATGATGGAGATTCCCTTCTCATCATGCTCGATGACCTCGTCGGTAATTACCTTCGACAAGATGACCACCAAGCAGACCCTGCGCGGCAAGGTCAATCTGGCACGCGAGGTCTTCCTTCGTCGGGGCGAGGAGTTTGACAGCGAGGCGATTACGGCCGAGTTGGGACTGCCGCTCTTCGTGAAGCCCAACGCCAGCGGTTCGTCGTTTGGTGTGACGCGCGTCACGAAGGCCGAGGAGCTGAAGAAGGCCGTTGAGTTGGCCTTTACCGAGAGCGAGGAGGTCTTGATCGAGGAGTGCATCACGGG
>CAYOEE010000094.1:0-6283 GCA_964402935.1 uncultured Alistipes sp.
GGGGTTCCTATGTAACGAGAATTACGCGAAAAAGGGTCGGAAAGAGCGTAAAAGAATGAAGCAAATAAATTTTAAACAGCTTCTAAACAAAACCCCCGCCAATCTTACGAAAGGCAGGGGCTCTCCAATTACACTTTTCTAACAAGATGCCGAAACTTCCAACGATTGTGTCAATTCGACTCTCTAAGTGCAAAGATAAGCAAAATTTCTAAAAAGCAAACATTTTTTCACGTTTTTAGCAGAAAATTTTAATTTTTGCTAATTTAGTAGTTCTTGTGAAAATACAATCGCACAAAAAAAGGACAAATCTTGCGATTTGTCCCATTTAGTAGCGGGGGGAGGACTCGAACCTCCGGCCTCCGGGTTATGAGCCCGACGAGCTACCAACTGCTCTACCCCGCGATGTATCGTTTTGCGTTGCAAAGATAAGGCAAAAAAGAATCAAAACCAAAAGAAAAAGTGGAGAAAATCTCCCATTATGTCTTTATGTGTTGTAAATCAGCCAAATAATTTTATGAAAAATTTTTATTTTCGCTCGTAGGTCTCGAAACGGAACGGATGCGGATAGGCCTCTCCACGCTCGAATCGCTCGCTCTCGACGAGGTGCCAAACGGAGCGATCCCACGCCGGAAATTGCGTGTCGCCCTCGTAGGGATGTTCGATCACGGTGAGGTAGAAGCGGTCGGCCAGGGGCATGGCTTCGGCGTAGATCTGAGCGCCACCGATTACAAAAACCTCCTCATCGGCTTCGAACAGGGCGAGGGCCTCCTCCAGCGAATGAACCACCTCGCACCCCTCGATCTCGATATCCCGGCGCGAAATCACCACATTCCGACGCTTCGGCAGCGGGCGACCGAGCGACTCATAAGTCTTGCGTCCCATCACCACAGGATGGCCCGTCGTGAGCTGACGGAAATGTTTCATGTCCTCCGTGATGTGCCACAGGAGGCTGTTTTTATCGCCAATGGTGCCGTTCTCGGCCACCGCAACAATTACAGAGATCATGTTCGTGTTACATTAAAAGGACATCGGGGCCTTAATCGTCGGCCAGGGATCATATCCCTCGAGCGTGAAATCCTCGTACACGAAGTCGAAAATCGACTTTCGCTCGGGATTCAACGTCATGCGGGGCAGCGTGCGCGGTGAGCGCGAGAGTTGCTCCTCGACCTGCTCCATGTGGTTCAGGTAGAGGTGCGTATCGCCCAGCGTATGGACAAAATCGCCCGGCTCAAGGCCGCAGACCTGCGCCATCATCAGCGTCAAAAGGGCATACGAGGCGATGTTAAACGGCACACCGAGGAATGTATCGGCACTTCGCTGGTAGAGCTGGCAGGAGAGTTTCCCGTCGGCCACATAGAACTGGAACAGCACATGACAGGGCGGCAGCGCCATATCTTCCACCTCGGCCACATTCCAGGCCGAGACCAGGATGCGACGCGACTCGGGATTGTTGCGAATCAACTCGACAGCTCCGTTGATTTGATCGATGATGCCCCCGTCAGCCTTGGGCCACGAGCGCCACTGGTAGCCATAGACGTGGTTCAAATCACCGAAACGATACCCCTCGATGGGCGACGGCTCACCGGCCGAGGCGAGGAACGTATCTCGATCCACGGGCAGTACGGCGTGCTTCACGCAAAGCTCGTTGTAGTAGCGATAGGCGTCGTTATCCCAAATATGCACGCCGTTTTCGACCAGGTAACGGATATTCGTATCGCCACGCAGAAACCACAGCAATTCGTGGATCACCCCCTTCAGGAAGACCTTTTTGGTTGTCAGCAGCGGGAATCCGTCTTGCAGGTTGAAACGCATCTGGTGGCCGAAGACGCTCTTCGTGCCCGTGCCCGTGCGATCGCCTCGCACGATACCCTCCTCCTGGATGCGACGCAACAGATCGAGGTATTGTTTCATAATTCGAGTTGTATGAGTTGGAAATTACCCGCCTGATCCAGCACGGCATACGAGGGGAAGCAGTCCCAGGCTCCCAGCAGGATGGTGTGCAGCCCCTTCTCGCGGTAGTCGCGGGCGTAGTGCATGTGACCGAAGAGGAAGTGATCTACCTCGTGCGGATGCGCCTCGGCATAGGCGCGGGCATATTCAATCAGGGGTTCGGTCAGTTGCTCGGTCAGCGCATCGCGTTTGGCATGGCGCTTGCGCGAGCTGCCGCTCCACCAATGGCCGAAACGCAGCGCCCAATCGGGGTGAACAAGCCACGAAAAGAGCCAGCGTAATGCGCGTGAGCGGAACATCGTATTCATCGCCTTCAAGAGCCACTGCCCGTCGATATTCATGTTGTCGCCATGGGCCACGAAGATCCGTCTTCCGCCCAGCGTAATCACCTCCGGAGCGGTGTAAATCTCCACGCCACACTCCCGTTGCAGGTAGTCGCCCACCCACATGTCGTGGTTGCCGGTGAAGAATAAAACGCGAATGCCGCGATCGGTCAGCTCGGCGATCTTGCCCAACGTGCGGACAAAACCCTTCGGAACGACCTCGCGGTATTCGAACCAAAAGTCGAAGATGTCACCTGCCAACACCACAGTTTCGGCATCCGTAGCCACACGATCGAGCCAGGCGACAAAGCGTTGCTCGGTCGCACGGGCCTCCGCTTCGGAGCCGGCGCCTAAGTGGATGTCGGAGGCGAAATAGTGCATTAGCGCGTCAGCTCTTGGAGTTTACGCTCCAGCTCCTCGCCGCGCAGATCGCGGGCAACGATCGAGCCGTTCTTGTCGATCAGGAACGAAGTGGGGAGCTTCGTGACGTTGTAGGTACCGACAGCCGTCGAGGCCTCGCCACGCAGATCGCTCACCGAGATCCAGGGCAGTTGCTGCTCCTGCACGGTGCTGATCCAAAGGGGCTTCGAGGTATCCACGGCTACCTGATACACCTCAAATGGTGTGGCGGCGTTGTGGTATTTGGCATAGATCTCCTTCAGCTCGGCATTCAGCACGTTGCTGTTGCCGAGGGCAGCCGACCAGAAGTCGAGCAACACCACCTTACCCAGGAGCGAAGAGAGGCGGATCTTCTTGCCGTAGATGTCCGACAACTCCAGGTCGGGGATGGTCGATTCGGTGATCTCGGCCATTAGGCGCTGAGCGGCCTCCATGCGGGCGATGTCACCACGCAACATCACCAGGTAGGGCGACTCGGGATAGCTCTCGGCAAGCGCCTCGGCCACACTGCGGTAGTGCACCACATCGTTCGTGCCGTCTGCGAGGTACTGATCCCCCGGCAGGCGCTGGTAGATGGCATAGACGGCAGCCAGCGAGGCGCGATGCTCGGCAATGAAGCGCAGCTGATCACGACGAATGGCGTAGTACTGCTCGGTGTACTCTTTGAGCAACGTCTCGCGCTCGGCCTCGGGCAGTGCCTGATTCGAAAGTTTGCGGGCAATCGTCTCGAGGTTCTGTGCGCCGGTGACAAACTGCTGGTAGAAGGTGCGCAGCAACTCCGACTCGACCGAACCCTCGACCGTATAATTGCGGACAATGTTGCCTACCGAATTGACCGTCAGGTGATCACCGGCAGCAAGGAAGAGCGGAATTCGATCCCCGTCATAGAGCAGGTTGTAGAGCGTGGGGCTTTCGGCCACCCGCTCGACCTGGAAGCGGTAGTTGCTCTCAGCGTCGAGCGTAGCGGTATCGATCACCTGCTGACGCATCGAGGATACCTGCTCCAGATAGATCGTCTTTTCTTCCCCGGCTACAAGGCGACCATCAATTTGAACCTTGGCGGTCTGACAACCGGTCACAGCTACGGCCACGACCAGCAAAAGGAGTTGAGAAAGTTTATTCATCGGGTTAAATCTTATTTCTAAACTTCGGGGTTAAGTAATTCAAATAACAAAGGTAGCCAATTTTTCCGAAAAAGCACACTTATTTCTGCAAATTACGATACGGGGTGCCGTTTTTAGGATGATTTCGGCCATGCTGCTGCGGGCGGTTCTTGCCCTGCGGACGACCGTTTCGCGCGTTATGTCCCCACGCAGGACGTGCCGTAGCGGTCTGTTTATGGTCGTTTCGGAGGTTGTTGATGGTCGTTTCATCGAGTTGAATGACACCTTCGGAGAGGCGCTTGATGTCTTTGGCGATCGTTTCGCTGCTCGGAAGCTCTTCGTTGTACTCGAATCCTTTGGCACGCATGAACCGAGCCACGCGATCAATCGCCGTGACGCTCCTCTGCGGATCCTCCTTGGCGATGGCCTGCACCATGCGTTCGATATACTTGCCGTAGTGCTTGTAGCGAATCGGGCTTTGCGGATAGTTCAGGCAACGGGGCTTGACGGTCAGCTCCTCGCGCGAGGGACGCGGATAGGGAGAATCGACATCGAGCTGAAAATCAGACATAATAAAGAGGTGATCCCACAGCTTGTGGGTAAAGTCGGCCGTGTCGCGCAGCAGGGGAAAGAGATTGCCCATGACGGCAATCACGGCGCGTGCCTGGCGGTTGCGCTCGTGGCGATCCTCGATCTTCAGGAGCGAATCGATCATCTCGTGAATGTGGCGCCCGTACTCGGGCAGATACAACTTACGTCGTGTGTAATTATAGTTCTTTTTCATCGTTTCGTGGTTCAAAACGGGATATTTGGAACACCTTTACGGCTCGCACAAGGGTCAATCGGTGCCCTCGAATCGCACACTTTGCCCCTTGTCTGCCTTCCCGTCGAGACCGTAGCCCGTTTTGGGTTTCGGCTCTGAGAATTTGTACTTTTGAGGGCAAATTTAGCGAAATTTTCAGAATTGACAAGCCATGAGAAAAGTTTTAATACTCGACCGATCAAAAAGTATGCGAAATACGTTGCGCGAACGGCTCGAATATGAGGGGTACGCCATCGAAACGGCCGAGAGCGAGGAGACGGCTCGCGCCTTGTTGCACCGCCTGCGGTTTGATTTGATGCTTACCGATGTCAGCTCGCTGAGCGAGGAGGAGTCGCTGCCGCCCTTTATCGTCCTCTCCACCGAGCGGTCGATCGACTCGGCCGTCGAGGCGGTGCGTCGCGGTGCGGAGGACTACCTGACGAAGCCGATCGACATGAATCGCCTCTTGCAATCCATCCACCGCACGCTGGATGCCGAGGAGGAGTCCGCCACGCTCTCGGCTGCAACCTCTGCGCACACCCATCCACGTCGTGCACGACGCGCTCCGGCCACGGCGACCGTCGAGTCCATTATCGGCACTTCGCCCGAGATGGTACGCGTGCGCGAATTGATCGAAAAGGTGGCTCCCTGCGAGGCGCGCGTGCTCATCACGGGCGAAAATGGTACGGGCAAGGAGCTGGTGGCTCGTCACCTGCATCTGAGCAGTCCGCGTGCCGCCGCACCTTTCATCGAGGTAAACTGCGCCGCCATCCCCTCCGAGCTGATCGAGAGCGAACTCTTTGGCCACGAGCGGGGCGCTTTTACCTCGGCGATCAAACAGCGAAAGGGAAAGTTTGAGCTGGCTGACGGAGGAACGCTCTTTATGGACGAGATCGGTGATATGTCGCTTGCAGCACAAGCCAAAGTGTTGCGCGCGTTGCAGGAGCGTAAAATCTCGCGCGTGGGCAGTGACCGCGATATTGAAGTCAATGTGCGGGTGCTGGCCGCCACGAACAAAGACCTGCGCGAGGAGATTCGGCGGGGCAATTTCCGCGAGGACCTCTACCACCGCATCGGCGTGATTGTGGTGCGTGTGCCGGCACTCAGGGAGCACGCCTCGGATATCCCGCTGTTGGTCGATCATTTTATTCACCGCATCGCCGAGGAGTATCACACCGCCCCGAAAGCAATCGAGGATCGGGCACTCCGAGCACTCGAAGGGAAGGGGTGGAGCGGCAATATTCGAGAGCTGAGGAACGTGGTTGAGCGACTGATGGTCCTCTCGGGCGAAAAAATTACGGAGGAGGACGTAAAACTTTATTGTTAGGATTTTCAGCTATTTACGTGGTTTTTGAGAAAACCTCGAAAGATTTTCTTAAAATTTTTTCATCGAAAAGTTTGCACAATCCCTTTTTTCGCCCTACATTTGCAATCGCAATTCGGCACCGTAGCTTAATTGAATAGAGCATCTGACTACGGATCAGAAGGTTACAGGTTTGAGTCCTGTCGGTGTCACAAGAGCGACCTACTTTGAGTGGGTCGCTTTTTTGTTTTCCGGTGTCAGTGAGGCTTCGCTCCGGGGCGACTGTGGTGATCGGAGCAGCTGAGGCGACTGAGGTGATCGGAGCAGCTGAGGCCACTGGGGCCACTGAGGATCGTCCGCACAAATCGATGATGCAGTTGAGAGCTGACCACTGACCGCCGAC
>CAYOEE010000095.1:0-6228 GCA_964402935.1 uncultured Alistipes sp.
ATCAAACGTCCCCATCTGCTTCATCTCATCGACGAGAGCCGCAAAACCAGCCTCTAAAGCGATGCTCAACACGCCAAGTTTCGCCACTCGCTCGGCTTTCGTAGCAGGAGAAAACTCCTCATCAGGCTGTGCACACGAAACAAACAACGAGCACAGCATCACCATCCAAATTAACAGGTTTTTCATCGCTTAAAGATTTAAGTTAATAATTATAGGTAAAAACACCGATATATTGGCTACCCGCCGCATCGGTAATCGTAATTGTAATTTCCCCCACAGCCTCCAAAGGGAGCAACATCGACACAGGGCCATCTGCTGTATCGGTTACAACAAAGTCCACTACACCTGTCGTATCGGAGAGAGTCAGCGTAACATCACCCAACGGTTCGGTAAAAGTCACCACCACCTCGGCATCTGCGATGGTAGCAACGGCCACCACATCGAAAAGACCGCGCGGGCTCGGGCGAGTATCTCTCTTAATATCCACAGAAGGATTTTTAGGAGGCGGAGGAGTGTCGCCATCAGGATTTGCCAAAACAGCACTGCTCAACAAGAGCAACAATGAAAGAAATAAGGTCTTTTGCATAGTAGGTAGATTTAAGATTTAGGCACTATGCAAAAGTACAGACGAAAGAGCGAATCGGAAGATTTTTCGGGTCAATAAAATCTCACCGCCCAAACCGGCAAACAGCTAATAATCAACACAATAAAAGAGCGTAATTTTGCAAAAATCTCACCCTATATGCAACGCACTGAAAATCAATAAATTACAAAGCCGCTCGGGGGGGTACTTAAGCGCCTGATAATCAAGACAAAGCGTCAATAAAATCGATTTTATCGGGTGCTTCGGAATTATGAATACGCTTTTTGATACGATACTTGCGTGCGTAGATATTTTGCACCGTATCGTGGAAGACAAGACTAATCACTTGCGCCGAGAAGCCCGCATAGAACAAACGCAGGAAGTGCACATCATCGGCCGAGAGCCGAGGCACCTGCTCAACCAAACGCACCATCAAATTCTCAAAACGTGCATTGATAACCCGATCCAGTTCGGCGGCCATTTGTGTATCATCGGCAAGTGCCTGCAAACGGCCCTTCACTTCACGGAAAAGTTGCGCCTGTTGCTGATGGGGTGTATCGCGCTCAAAAAAGGAGCGGCACAATTCATCCAGCGTGGAAAAACGCTCGGCAAGGATTGTTTTATAGGCATCCTCACCCTGCTCTTTGACAACGACGGTCTGTTGCAGACGACTGTACTGTTCCTGTAATTGATCGACCGCTACCATATAATCAAAAATCTCTTGCTCCTTGCGACGAATACGATACCGAAAATAGAACACACAGCCGGACACCAAAAGAAAAATCGACAAAGAAGCAACAGCTTCCGCGATTTTCCGAACTCGCAGACGATACTCAACAAAGGCGGATTGCTCGGCATAGAATTGTTTTTCAGCGGTAGCTATAGAGGTCGAAAAGGTATTGCGTAATAACGAATCATTGCTGTTTATGCAGCAATATTGGTAATAATTAGCCTTTTCATAATCGCGCTCAGCCGAAGCAAACTTAAATTGCATCAAGTAATAGAGCGCCTCGTTACCCGAAAGATCCATTGTATCGGTTGCATGAAGGTGCAATTTTGCTTTGCGCAAATCATTTTCGCCCATTGCTGCATTAGCCAACAAAAGATGATTTACAGCAGTATATTTGTATCCGTCAACGAGTTCCAACCTCCTACTACATTCCTGAAACTTATCAAAATCGCCTTTTTCATAATACAAAGTAAGCAAATTAGAGAGTGTAATTGTTGCCGTGTTATCACTTCCTCTAATGCTATCAATTGCCAATGATCGGTTATACCACAGCTCAGCTTCATTATGTTTTCGCAAAGAAGACAATATATCACCGACCGAAGCCATTGCATAACTAACCGCCGATAGCTCATTAGCCCGTTCATAGGCGGCATAGGCACGTCGGAAATAGCCGAGGGCGTTTTCGAAATTGTATTGCTCGCGATACATTTCACCGAGGCGTGAGAAGATCAGGCCGGCGCGATAGGGGCTTTTCAGAGTATCGAGCAGACGAAGCGCCTCCAAATAATCGACCGCAGCAATCGTGTAATTTCGGCCGTTTTGACTGACGCGACCCCGATAGTAGTGTACCAGATGGCGCACCGAGTCGGTGGTGCGGTGGCGCAAGAGATAGTGCGAGGCGGGACCGATCAACGAGTCGTTATCCGAGTCGATGTAATTCTTATCGAGCGCGATCGTATAGAGCAGACCTCGCTCGGCACGCAGACGCGCACTTCGAAATCGGCGCGCGGGGATACGCTCCAGAAGATGCAACGCGCTGTCGGGATGCTCCTCAATCAAGGTCGAAACGGTTGCCAAATGCGCACGCAAAGCCTGTTGACCTCGACAAGACACCAGGCAACAGAGCACACCAAGCGCAAACAACAGACGCGACAAAAGACGGAGCATAGATACAAAGGTAGTCATTTCGGAAAAAAAGACAAAAAAACAAAGGGTGTCGCATCAGCAACACCCTTTATTTTGAGGTTAATCAGCGGGCTTTCGACCCTCCCCGGCGAGCACCGCTCGGGTTAGTCTCAGTCGTGCTTAGCACAACAACCGGCCGACCGTTCCTCTACCAACCTAAAACTACTAACCTAAAATGAACCTTAAAACTTCGTTGCAAAGATAAGGCCGATTTTCGAATTATGCAAATATTTTATGAATAAATTAAATAAATTTAACATCTATTCGACAAAAAGACCACACAAAGGGTGATTTAGGACAGCGACTGCGTCCATTTCCGGCAAAATCGGGGAGCATCACGACCATTTTACACCTATTTATATTTAGGCCGCAAAAAGCATTTGAGAAGTCAAAAAAAAGTGTATCTTTGTGCTCCCATGGCAGGCATCTACTACCACATCCCGTTTTGCAAGCGGATTTGTTCCTATTGTGATTTCTACCGCACGGCACTCCTCAACGAGTTGCCCGCGGTGGTCGAAAAGATGTGCCGCGAGATCGAGGAGCGACGCGACTACCTGCAAGGCGAGGCCCTCTCGACCCGCTATTTCGGTGGGGGAACGCCCTCGCTTCTACCGCTCGAACTCGTTGAGAAACTGACCACTACGACCGAGCGCATACTGGACTGCACACACCTTACGGAGAGCACCTTCGAAGCAAACCCCGACGACCTGACGGAGGAGTACCTGCGGGGGTTGCGAGGGCTGGGCATCGACCGCCTTTCGATCGGCATCCAATCGTTCGACGAGGCGTGCCTGAAGCTGATGAACCGTCGCCACACGGCCGAGGAGGCCAAAGAGGCCGTAAGGAAAGCCCAAAAAGCGGGGTTTGACAACCTGACGATCGACCTGATTTTTGGCGTTCCGGGCTTTGGACGCGAGTCGTTAAACCGCTCGATCGACGAGGCACTACAGCTTGGCGTACAGCACATTTCGGCCTATTTGCTGTCGATCGAGCCACGCACGCGATTTGGCGTGATGGCCGAGCGGGGCGAGTTGCAAGAGGTCTGCGACGAGGTGGCCGAAGAGGAGTTTCTGCTCATACACAACCGATTAACCGAGGCCGGGATGGTGCATTACGAGGTTTCGAACTACGCCCTCCCGGGCCGTCAGGCACAACACAACAGCAGCTACTGGACAGGGGCGAAATACCTCGGCATCGGCCCTGCGGCGCACTCCTTCGATGGGCGTTCACGCCAATGGAACGTCAGCTCCGTGGAGCGATACCTGCGCGACGAAACGCCTGAAAAAGAGCTGCTTGGCAACGAGGAGCGCCGCGAAGAGTTTCTCCTCACGCGCCTACGCACGGCGGAGGGTTTCGGCCTCAACGAGGCCGCATCGCTCGGTGGAGAGGCCTGGGCCGAACGACTGCGAGAAAAGGCGCGAAATTTGGAACAAACCTCACTTTTGGTCTGCCGCGAAAATCGTCTTCGAATTCCGCCCGAAAAGATGCTCCTTTCGGATCGGGTCATCGGGGAACTTTTCGACCTCTAACGCGTTGAACCAGCGCGCAGGAGCACCTCGGCAAAACATTCTTAAATTTTTTGAAAATTTGGATTGTATGAATATATGTATTACCTTTGCGGCCGAAAACCGCGAATAGTTTTATTTGGAAAAACTACAAATTAAACGATATATGAATAACACGAAGATGACTCCCGACTACCTGTTTGAGGTGAGTTGGGAGGTTTGCAACAAGGTCGGTGGTATCCACACCGTCGTTGCCACGAAAGCCAAGAGCGCTCTTCGCAAGTTCGGCGATCACTATGTGCTGATCGGTCCCGATTTGCAGCACGAGGGCACCAACCCCGAGTTTGAGGAGGATGCCACCCTGCTGCGTGCATGGCGCCAGAGCATCTACGAGATGGGGATCCGCATCCGCGTAGGTCGCTGGAAGATTCAGGGCGAGCCGATGGCCATCCTGATCGACTTCACGTCGCTCTTCCCGAAGAAGGATGAGATTCTCAAGCTGTTGTGGGATCAATACCACGTCGATTCGATCTCGGGTCAGTGGGATTATGTCGAGCCGGTGCTCTTTGGTTGGGCTGCCGGTCAGGTAATTTCGTCGTATGTGGACAGCTTCTGCACCGCAACGGACAAGGTTGCCGCTCACTTCCACGAGTGGATGACCGTGGCAGGTGGTCTCTACCTGCGTTCGAACGCCCCCTACATCGCTACCCTCTTCTCGACCCACGCTACGGTGATGGGCCGCTGCATTGCAGGGAACGGGCTGGCGCTCTACAACGACCTGACGAAGTTCAACGCCGACGACCTGGCTCGCCAGTTCAACGTAATGGCCAAGCACTCGATCGAGAAGATGGGTGCCGCCCATACCGACGCCTTCTGCACCGTGAGCGACATCACGGCCAACGAGTGCAAGTACCTGATCGGTCGTGAGCCCGACTGCGTAACGCCCAACGGCTTCGAGAACGACTTCGTTTGGACGGGCAAGGAGGCCGAGAAGAAGCGCAAGGAGGCTCGCAAGCTGATGATCGAGGTGGCTGAGGCCTGCCTGGGTCAGAAGTTCGAGAAGGAGCCGCTGATCGTGGGTACGAGCGGTCGCTACGAGTTCCACAACAAGGGTCTGGATCTCTTCATGGAGTCGCTCAAGCGTCTGGCCATGTCGGATAAGCTGGAGCGCGAGGTGCTGGCCTATGTAACCGTGCCGGCTGCCAACCTCGGTGCCCGTGCCGATTTGCAGGCTCACCTGAAGGATGCTTCGAATCCGATCGACCTGGGTCAGTACAAGTATTCGACCCACCGCCTGGAGTACCAGCAGAACGATCAGGTTGTCAATGCACTGAATGGTTCGATCCTGACGACCGAGCAGTCGAAGGTCAAGGTGATCTTCGTGCCGACCTACCTGAACGCCAACGACGGCATCTTCAACAAGCACTACTACGAGCTGCTGGTAGGTATGGACGTCACGGTATTCCCCTCCTACTACGAGCCGTGGGGCTACACCCCGCTCGAGTCGGTGGCCTTCTCCGTGCCGACCATCACGACGACCCTGGCCGGCTTCGGTCTGTGGGTTGATAAGCGTTCGGAGCACGCCGGTGTGGAGGTGATCCGCCGCGACGACTACAACGATATGGAGGTGACGATGAAGATCGCCGATGCCCTGCTGCGCTTCAGTCTGATGAACGAGAAGCAGGTGGAGGCTACCCGCCAGTCGGCCCTCGAGATTTCGCACACGGCTCTCTGGAAGAACCTCTTCCCCTTCTACGAGCAGGCCTATGCCGAGGCTTTGGAAAGCTCCGTACTGCGCACGAACCGCGCCGTGCTGGGTGAGGGCGGTTCGCGCACCGAGCAGATCAACTTCGTGCGTCAGCAGCTCTTCGCCGAGAAGCCCAATTGGAATCGCATGATGATCGACAAGACCCTGCCCGCGCGTCTGCACGCCCTGGAGGAGCTGTCGCGTAACCTCTGGTGGTGCTGGAACGCCGCTGCCCGCGATCTGTTCGAGGGTATCGACCAGAAGCTCTGGCTGGAGTGCTATCAGAACCCCATCGCCTTCCTCGACAAGCTCTCGATGGAGCGCCTCAAGCAGCTCGAGCAGGACAAGGAGTTCCTCGCCCAGCTCGACGCCGTCTATGCCGACTTCCGCGCCTACATGGAGGAGAAGCCAGCCGAGGGTGCCACGACGATCTCGTACTTCTCGATGGAGTACGGTCTGCACTCGTCGCTGAAGATCT
>CAYOEE010000096.1:0-6210 GCA_964402935.1 uncultured Alistipes sp.
TCGGCGGCGGTTTTGGCGGCTTCTCGATGGAGGATATCTTCTCGCAGTTCGGCGATATCTTCGGAGGTCACTTCGGGGGCGGTTTCCGCTCTTCTGGGGGTGGCCGCACGGTCAATCGCGGCTCGGATCTGCGCATCAAGGTGCGCCTGACGTTGCAGGAGATTGCCGAGGGGGTAACCAAGAAGCTCAAGATCAACAAAACCATCGCTTGCGACAAGTGTGGCGGTACGGGTGCCAAGGACGGCTCCTCGTACTCGACTTGCTCGACCTGTAACGGCTCGGGTTATGTGGTGACGATGCAGAACTCCTTCTTCGGACGGATGCAGATGCAGTCGGTCTGCCCCACCTGCGGTGGTGAGGGTAAGGTCATCACGGCCAAGTGCGACAAGTGCGGTGGCGAAGGAACCACGCGCGGTCAGGAGGTGGTCGAGATCAAGATCCCTGCCGGTGTGGGCGAGGGGATGGTGCTCACCGTTTCGGGTAAGGGTAATGCCGCCCGCCACGGAGGTGTGAACGGCGATTTGCAGGTGCTCATCGAGGAGGAACAGCATCCCGAGCTGCTGCGCGATGGCAACGATTTGATCCACAACCTCAATATCACCGTGACGACCGCTCTCTTGGGTGGAACGGTCGAAGTACCCACCGTCGATGGTCGTGCCAAGATCAAGATTGCCCCGGGTACGCACGCCGGAAAGGTCTTGCGCCTCGGTGGTAAGGGACTGCCCGATGTAAATGGCTATGGCCGTGGCGATGAGCTGGTTGTGGTCGATATTACCATCCCCGACCGACTGACTAAGGAGGAGCGCAAACTCGTCGAGCAACTCGCCGAGCAACCCTCTTTCCAGAAGGCCGAGTCGGTGAAGAATCAGAATATATTTGAGCGGATGAAGAACTTCTTTCGTTGATTTTAGGTGAGCCTAAAATCAACGAAAGGGACTGAGGCCACTGAGGCCACTGAGGCCACTGAGGTTACTGTAAAACAATTTTGAATTCTAAATTCTAAATTTTGAATTAAACCATGGGTCTGTTTTCGCCATACAAGAAGCACGCGAATAAGTTTAGCTATATTCCGCGTTATTTCGATCCCGAGAAGGAGAAGCGCGAACAGCGTCGTGCCGAGTTGCGCGGTGAGCGTTCGGACGATTCGGAGGCGTATGTGCCGGGTAAATATATCCGCACCCAGCGCGAGGCGCGAGCCGCCAAGCGCGAGGGCGACAAAAATCGCCAGGGTGGATCGGTGTGGAAGCTGGTCCTGGGTGCAGCCTTTATCCTGCTCTTTGTCGTCATGCTCTACCCGCGTTTGGTGGCGGCATTCAGCAAGGCCAAGCGTCAGCACGCGACCGAAGAGGTGGTTTATAAGCCTCGTGAGGCGACCTCCGAGCTGGATCAAAAGGGAATCAGCGATGTGGAGTGGCAGGCGCAGCCCATTACGGTTGTGCCGAACGATTATACCGAATAAAATGGCCGACAGAATCCAACTACTGCCCGAGGTTGTTGCCAACCAGATTGCCGCCGGTGAGGTGGTAAACCGTCCTGCGTCGGTCGTTAAGGAGATGATGGAGAACGCGATTGATGCCGGAGCATCGTGCGTGAAGGTCAATTTCCGCGACGGCGGTAAGGAGCTGATCCAGATCGTGGATGACGGGTGCGGTATGTCGGCTCTCGATGCCCGCATGGCTTTCGACAGACACGCCACCTCGAAGATCCGCTCCGTGGAGGATATCTACCGCCTCCATACGTTCGGCTTCCGCGGTGAGGCGCTGGCTTCGATTGCGGCCGTCTCGCAGGTTGAACTGCGCACGCGCCAGGCCGAGGATGAGTTGGGTACGGTGACCGAGATTCATGGCGGAGCTTTCCTTTCGCAGCAACCCGTGGCCTGCCCCGTCGGTTCGCAATTCTTTGTGCGCAACCTCTTCTACAACGTGCCTGCCCGTCGTCGCTTCCTTGAAAAGAGTACCACCTCTGCCAAGCAGATCAAGAGCGAATTTCAGCGCGTGGCTCTCTGCCATCCCGATGTGAGCTTCGAGCTCTACGCCAACGATGCGCCGCTCTATCAGCTGCCCGTCGGCTCGCTGGCTACGCGCATTGTCGATCTGATGGGACGCTCCATTAAGCAGAATCTGCTGGAGGTGGATGCCTCGACCTCGATCGCCTCGCTCAAGGGCTACATCGGTCGTCCGGCAGCGGCCAAGCAACGTAATCAGGAGCAATTCTTGTTCGTGAACGGGCGCTACTTCAAGTCGCCCTACCTCGTGAGTGCCCTCCTGCGGGGCTACGAGAAGCTGATTCCGCCGACGGCTCAGCCCTCCTATTTCTTGTTCCTTGAGATCGACCCCTCGCGCATCGACGTGAATGTCCATCCCCAAAAGACGGAGGTGAAGTTTGCCGACGAGGAGGCCGTATGGCAGATCCTGAACGCGGCCGTGCGCGAAACGCTGGCTAAGTCGGGTGCTGTGCCGATGATGGATTTCGATCAGGAGCAACGCATCGAGATTCCCGTGATGGGACGCGGGGTGGTTTACAACGAACCGAGCGCCGTGCAGAACGAATCCTACAACCCCTTTAGTGACAGCTATATCGACCCCTCGGCACCCGATCCGAATTTGGACTATCGCGGGTTCGATGTGCCCTATACGGGCATGACCGAGCGCTCGACCCTTTCGGATACGGAGTTTACAGTGCCCGCTACGCGACGCTCGACGATTCCTCCTGCGATTCCCTTCAGTGGGGGTGAGGAGGAGTTTGACGACTTCCGCGCCGGTGGGGACGAGGCGGAGGATCGCAGCTATCTGCTGCCTTCCGAACCGAGAACTTCTGCCGCGGAGGACGACTATTGGGAGGTGGCCTCCGAAGGGGCTGTGCAGCAACAGATTATCGCGGAGGCCGAGCCTGAATTCAGCCACCCGATCTCGATCGGTGGCGCGATGGCCATCGCTTTGCAGGCGGGTCAGCCGGTACTTCTCGATCTGCGTCGTGCCGAGGAACGAATCCTCTACGAGGGCTATATGCAGTTGATCGGTCACGCGCAAGCCGTAAGCCAGCAACTGCTCTTTCCCGAGGAGGTGGTTCTCTCGAAGGAGGAGTATCAGCTTTTGGCTGAGCATGAAGTGGAGCTTGCCGCGCTGGGCTTCGACCTGAGCTTTGGCGCTGCGGAGCGCATCGAGGTGCGTGGCCTTCCGTCTGATGTGCCGGTGGAGGAGTTCGAGGGGGTGCTCTACGAGCTGGTGGGGCTTTTTGCCGATCGCGGTCTCGATGCCGACCGTTGCCGTGAGCGTACCGCGGCACTCCTGGCTGCTCGCGGGGCACGTCGCCTGAAGGCGGTGCTTGATCGTGAGGCGCTGGAGGCACTGCTCGAACGCTTCAAAGGGGTTAAAAACTTCAGCTACTCACCCTCCGGAAAACCGATTTTTGTCCCCTTGACGCGGGAGGAGTTGCGCAGTAAGCTCGGATAATTCAGGAATTAAACGTACATTTGCAAAAAGTGTAAGCATGAATCGCTATTCAACGATGCCGCCGGTTGTGAAAAACCTGCTTATTATCAATATCCTGGCCTTTATGGCCGTGAAGTTGCTCCCTGTGGGGGCGCAATTGGGCGAGTGGTTTACCCTCTCGCTCGGAACGCCTTGGTTCCATACCTATCAATATATTACCTATATGTTCCTGCACGCCGATCTGGAACATCTCTTCTTTAATATGTTCGCCCTCTGGATGTTCGGTCGCACGCTCGAATACGAGCTGGGGTCGCAACGCTTCCTGATCTACTACCTCGCCTGCGGTATCGGTGCCGCGCTGGTGCAGTATGGCGTGGCGTGGCTGATGGGTGAGCTGCCCATCTTCCTGGTGGGTGCTTCGGGTGCCGTGATGGGCTTGCTGTTGGCCTTTGGCGTGATGCACCCCAACGCGACGATCATGCTCTTGATTCCCCCGATCCCGATGAAGGCCAAGTGGTTTGTCATCATCTATGCCGTGATCGAGCTTTTCCTCGGTTGGCGCGGTGTAGGGCAGGTGGCACACTTTGCCCATGTGGGCGGTATGTTGTGGGGCTGGGCACTGCTCTACTATTGGAAAAAACGGGGCGAGATCTACTACTAATTCCTTGAATTCCGCTAAAGACCATGGCAAAGCACGATACTTACTATACCGATTACGGCGGAGGCAATGTCGCCTCCCGCCCGAGTTTGGTGATGTTGTTGGTGGATTTGGCACTGACGCTGCTCTCCGTGGTGGTCTTTCTGATGCTCCTCACGGCACTCGTCGTCTCGCGCATTGACCCCGAATACACCTGGGCTTTGCCCATGCTGGGGCTGGTGGCGCCGTGGCTCTACCTGCTGACCATCCTCCTGGCACTCTACTGGGTGGTGCGCTGGCGCTTGAAACGAGCCGCCTTTATGGGGTTGGCCTGCCTCATCGGTCTCTTCTCGATTTCGCTTTTTTGGCGCCCCGATGCCCACCGCAAGGAGTTGCAACGCAAATACGATAAGAACTTCTCCTACGGCAAACGCGCATTTAAGGTGCTGACCTACAACGTGCGGTTCTTCTACGACGATCAGGGTGAGTGCTCGGCCGACAGCGTGGCCGCCTTCATCGAGCGGGTCAATCCCGATGTGATCTGCCTGCAAGAGTATCACCCCGAGCTGGCAGCCCGCTCCGAGCGCCTGATGCGCCTCGTGGAGGAGTACAACAACGTGCAGTTTGACCCCGGGGAGGGTCATTGGCATCGCCAGGCGATCCTCTCGCGCTACAAGGTGTTGCGTTCGGGCGTCATCATGCGCCCCACGACCTCGATCTGGGCCGACCTGCTGATCCGCGAAGATACGGTGCGCGTGGTCAATAACCACCTCCAATCGACCGGCATCACGGCCTTCGACAGCGAGTACCTGACCGGTCACGCCTACCTGCTCGATACGGCGCGTGAGGAGAAACTGCGCAGCATCGTGAGCCGCTTCCACGACAATTGTGTCGTGCGTGCCGATGAGGCCGATACGATTCGCGGTCACCTCGACTCGCTCGCCCCGCGGATGCAGATTCTCTGTGGCGACTTTAACGATACGCCCCTCTCCTATACCTACCGCCGTTTGGCACGCGGTTTGAACGATGCCTTCTCCGAGGCGGGGGAGGGCTATTCGCACACCTTCCGCGGCTTCTTCGATGCCCTGCGTATCGACTATGTGCTCTCGACGGAGCATTTCGACGCCCTTTCGTATGAAGTGATGAATGTTCCGCACTCGGATCATCTGCCTGTCGTAGTGCGCCTCGTGCGACGTGAAGAATAATTTACTAACCTTAAAATAAAACGATTATGATTTTAGATTCGATGAAAAACTGCGCGGCTTACTACGCTCTTTCGCCGCGTATCGAGAAGGCTTTCAAGCTCTTTTCGGAGGTGGATTGGACGAAGGCCGAGACGGGTAAAATGGTGCTCGACGGCGAGGAGATCTTTGCCAACGTGCAGGAGCGTGGCCTGAAGACCAAGGAGGAGGCCAAGCTGGAGGTGCACGACAAGTACATCGACATTCAGATCCTCGTTTCGGGTTCGGAGGAGGCCTTTGGCTGGGCCGATCGTCAGACGCTGACGCAACCCAAGGAGGCCTTCAACGCCGAGAAGGATATCCAGTTCTTCGACGATGAGCCGCAGACCTACTACACGATGCGCCCGGGTCAGTTTACGATCCTGCTTCCGGAGGATGCACACGCTCCGCTCGTGGGGGAGGGTGCGATCCGCAAGGTGATTCTCAAAGTGCTCAAATAGTCACGAAACGGATTGAACAGCAAAATGGTAGGATTTTCCTAAAAAAATTTAATTTTTATTTGCGTTTCCCGCGGAAAGTCTCTATTTTTGCGCTGTGAAAAAACTAACATTGGTTATTTAGGTTTAACTTTATAATTCAACAAAAAAATTATGGCAATCAAAATTGGTATCAATGGCTTCGGTCGTATCGGCCGTATGGTCTTCCGTGCTGCTCAGACGCAGACGGACAAGTATGAGATCGTAGGTATCAACGACCTCTGCCCGGTAGATTACCTGGCTTACATGCTCAAGTATGACACGATGCACGGTCAGTTCCAGGGCACGATCGACTTCGACGTAGAGAAGAGCCTGCTGATCGTAAACGGCAAGGCAATCCGTGTAACGGCTGAGCGCAACCCGGCTGACCTGAAGTGGAACGAGGTTGAGGCTGAGTATGTAGTTGAGTCGACGGGTCTGTTCCT
>CAYOEE010000097.1:0-6042 GCA_964402935.1 uncultured Alistipes sp.
TCCTACGTTTCCAATCACAAGATAAGCATAACGCTTCTTCTTAAATATGTATCGGCAGGTCACTACCCCACCTATTTACAAAGATAGTAAAATAATCAATACGTTAGACGATTTAGCCTATTTTTTTGCGCATAAAAAAGCCCCGACTTTTTCCGTCAGGGCTAATATTAAGCTATAATTCAGACATTACATTTGTTTTTGTGACTTTTTTGCAGCCTTACGAGCTTCCTTCATGATTCGTTTTTGTTCTAACCGTTGAAATTCTTCCATGTTATGTTTTTCCTGTTTCTGCCGTCGCATTTCTGCATCGTACGCATTGTTTAATTTATAATACAGATGGATACCATACTGATCTATAAACCTCTTTTGTGCAATATAATACCCACTGTTGATATCGAAAATTTCCGACCTTGCATCGGGGCGTCTTAATTCTATGTTGTGTGTTTGCAGATAGCTTATAATATGCTGAATCTTTTTACTATAGAATCGTTCATTATATTCAATCCGCATGGTAGATACCATGTTTCCGCAACCCGCGACAACAATAGCAACTTCACCCTCTATAGAACAAGGAAGTTCGATTATATAAGATGATTCTCCATACTGTTCAGCTGAGTAGGTAATTCGATTACCGATATAGCGACCGTTGAGATTATTTTTGATTTGATAAATCTCGATCATTGATTCTGGCGCATATTCCATACTAGGAACGCGTACCAGCAACCTTACATCTTCGTCCATAGACATAACTGCAAACTCCTGCCTATCCGGAAGATAGGTATAATTCGAGGAGCTTGACGCGTGATATAACCCTGAAGAACCGACATATAGACTTGTCTTGAGCACATCTTTGCAGGGTTCTTGGCCAAGAGTTGTTGCAGTGCCATCCTCGAAAATCATTTTTACTTGTCCAATGTATTGAGGTTCAGTGATACTTTGAGAATGTGCTGTTTCAAATATCGTAAATAATAAGAATATAGGGACAAGAGATCTCATAAAATATTAAGAATTATAAGGTGGTATACTATTCAGCTATACGCAAATATAGTAAATTAGTCAATATGTTGTATCATTTAATGTTAAGATTTATAGATGCAAAAAGCCCCGACTTTTTCCGTCAGGGCTAATTTTGAATTTTGAATTCTGAATTCTAAATTCTAAATTTTAAATTTTTACTCCTCTTCTTTCCACTCCGAGCCGAGAATCTCCAAGAACCACTCGGGGCAACGGCAAGGGCGGCGGGTGTCGGCGTGCATAAAGCCGAGCTGGGTCATGCCGGAGTTCATCAAGAGGCCTTCGGCGTTATAGACTTCGTAGAAGAAATTGATGCGGGTCGAGGGCAACTCCTTGAGGATGATGCGCACCGTCACCTCCTCGTCGTAGCGAATGGCGCGACGGTATTTGGATTGTACCTCCAGGATCGGCATCATCAATCCGCGACGCTCCACTTCGGCATACGAAAGCCCCAGTGTGCGCAGGAAATCGCTTCGCGCCTCCTCGTAGTAGCGGATGTAGTTCGAGTGGTGGACAATGCCCATCTGGTCGGTATCGCAATACCAAACCCGTATTTTGCAATCGTGTTGTATCATTTTTCGAGTAATTTAATCGTGTGTCCCAATAGTTTTTTCGCTGTGGCGTACTCCCCGCACGCAATCAGGCGACGAATCTCCGACGAGCTGACTTTCCGCCCCTCGACCTCGCATTTCTCGACGCGGAGCACCTGAAGTCCCTCGATCCGAAGGTCGGTGGCCGTCATGCGGTCGTGTCCAAAGCGATGGTTGTATCCGGCAATAAGCGATTTAGCATGCAGCAGCTCAACCAAAATCGAGCTTACGAACGCTTCGCCCGACTGCGCGGCAAAGGCCTCATCGAAGGGCAAAATCACCAAATAATCAACTCCGTATCGAGCCAGCAAGGCCCTCTTTTCCTCCTCTTCGGTAAGGAGCATCAGCCCCTCGGCACGCCCCAGCGCGATGCGCGGGTGGGGATCAAAGGTCACCACTACGGCTACCCCACCCAGCCGATCGGCCTCCGCGCGGAGGGCCGCAAGCAGTGCCTGATGGCCGCGATGCACTCCGTCGAACGAACCGACGGTAACAGCCGCAGGTTGCTCGAAAGCGTTATCGGGTATGCCGTGAATGATCTGCATGGTTTAGGCGTTCGTGTCGCTCTCCTTGACAAAGTAGGCCACCTTCTCCAAGAGGGTCGTGATGTCGTAGTTCTCCACGACAATGCCCTGCGGAAAGTTCAACGGCGTAGAGGTAAAGTTCAGCACACCCTTAATACCGGCATTGATAATCGGCACAACGAGGCTCGGAGCCACCTTCGTGGGCGACGAAACAACCACCATCGAGAGATCCAGCTCCTCGGCCTTCTGTTCAAAATCGTCCATGTGGTAACAAGGCACGCCGTCGATCTCGTGACCCACCTTGGCAGGATCAACATCGAACGAGGCCGTAATTTTGAGCTTTAAGCCCTTGCTGTTGAAGTATTTGGTGATGGCTTGCCCGAGGTGTCCCATGCCGAGAATGGCGATGTTGATCGGTGTTTCGCTGTCGAGGATGCGGCCGATGTAGTCGATCAGCACCTCTACATCGTAGCCCTTCTTCGTATCGCTCGAGAAGCCGATCAGCATCAAATCGCGTCTGACCTGCACGGCCGTAATGCCGTGAATACCGGCCAGGACGTGCGAGAAGATGTGCTTGATGCCCTGCTTGCTGCAAGCATGAAGCGTGCGACGATACTCGCTCAGTCGCTCGATGGTCTTTTCGGGAATACCGGTCGGGATAGTTGCCATGGCGTTATTCGATCGTAATCGTGAAGTCCGAATTGTAGTTCACCCGCATCCAATCGCTGTTGCGGTGGCTCTTGTGCTCCTCCTCTTGCGAGAAACGATAGATGGTTTGCAGCGGTGTATAGCGCCGATCTTCCAGGTCGTACTCAATGTCGTTGTACATCCCCTCCACGAAGATCATCGCGGCATCGTAGCCACGATAAGCATAGAGCGAGGGCAACGAG
The DNA here is from genome assembly GCA_964402935.1 of uncultured Alistipes sp. Lineage (GTDB taxonomy): Bacteria > Bacteroidota > Bacteroidia > Bacteroidales > Rikenellaceae > Alistipes. Next base: position 3,019 of record CAYOEE010000097.1, read on the forward strand.
CCAAAGGCACGCAGGTAAGCGCGATCGAACGCTACGATGCGCTCCGAGTCTCGCTTGGCGTGGTAGGTCGAGAAGAAGATCACGCGGTTCTTGAAGAAGATCGAGCGGTCGATATTCTGGTAACGATTCCAGCGCGAGTTGCCCAGCACGGTATATTGGGGGTTGCGGAGCGAGCGGGCGCGCAGGTTCGTATCGGCCGAAGCCAACGCCGCCAGCACGCGATCCACATCAATCTCGTTGTCCGACAGGACGATAAAGAGGTTCTCCTCGTCGTTATCGAGCAGCGGGCTCAGGTCGCTCGGATGCAACTCCCCCTCCTTGACCTTGATCGAGGGGTGCTGGTAGTTATACTCATGGCGCTTGAAAGGGGTATCGCCCAACAGCGTCAGCATCTCCTGCTCGAACTCCTTGTCGGTCGAGGCGGTATAGATCAACGTCACACGCTTCCCCTCGCCAAGGAGGTTCTGCGCCTTGGCGTATTTCTTCGTAGGATCGGGCGCCATTTGGAAGAGCACGTCGCTCTCCACGCGGTTCATGTGCGCCAGGGGCGAAACGACGGGAATCTGCTTCTCCTCGGCAAACTTCACCACCTCGGCCATCTCCTCCTCGTAGATGGGGCCTACGACGAGTTGCGAACGGCGGAAACGATCCTGCTCCACAATCGCGGCCACCTCCTCCGGATCGCGCTTCGTATCGTAGAGGTCCAAATCAACCGAATAGCCCCGCTTCTGCTTCAGCGAATCAAGCCCCAGGAGGAATCCCTGGTAGAACTCCAGGTAGTTGGCGTTGGCTTTGCCCTGATTGGTCATCGGCAACAGGAGCGAGAGTTTCAGCGGATCGCAGTTGCAGATGGCGCGGAAATCAATCACCGGATGCTCCGGCTTTTTGATCTCCACATCAGCCACCGGTTCCTCCTGCTCCGGCTCAATCGTCGCCGTCTCCTCCTCCATGGGGGCAATGCTCCGCGCCGGCACACGAATCATGGCACCGGCCTTCAACTCCTCGGGCTTCAGTCCCGAATTAAGCGACGAAAGCTCCTCTTCGCTCACCTCAAAACGCTTCGAGAGCGAGTAGAAGGTGTCGCCACGCTGCACCACATAGTAATCGTCACCCTCCGTTACGACGCTCAGCTGCTCGGCATACTCGGTAAGCTCCTCGCGGATGGCCTCCTCCGAGCCTTTGCCGATCGCCTTTTTGCGGATCAGCAGTTTCTGCCCCAGGCTCAGGCGCGAGGGGTCGATCTTGGGGTTGTCCTCCAGGATCGTCTGCACGGGAATCTCGTATTGGCGGGCAATGGCATAGAGTGTCTCGCCTCGCACGACATAGTGCGTGGCAAAGTTTTTCTTCTGCTTCTTCTTGCTCACCTGCTCCATCGGAGCGTTTTGCACGGGAATCTTGAGCTTGGCTCCCGCCTTCAATCCCTGCTTGACGGCCGGATTGTGCTGTTCGATCAGCTCGGTCGAAACTTCGTAGCCTTTGCTGATGGCGTAGAGGGTCTCGCCCTGTTGCACGGTATGGATGTAGTACTTCGTACCGTTGATATAGACGATCGAGGTCGATCGCTCGACGGCCGACAGACACCACACGGTCAGCACCAGCGCCAGCGTAAGAATGAGTCTTTTGATGCTCATGGGCAAATAGTTCTTTTTCGTTTGGTTACTTCTTGGAGGCGGCCGCGCGCATCCGAATCTCGGTAATCACCTTCTTCGTGTAGCGCGGGAAGTCACCCTCCATCATCCAGGCGTAGTAGCTCGGCTCACGACGGAAGACCTCCTCAACCGATTGGCCGCGGTACTTTCCGAAGCCGAAGACCTCTACGCCCTGCTCGTTGTAGAGAATTCGACCGGCGTAGTCGACCGTCTTGTCGCGCTCGGAGTAGTCGGCCAGGAAGTCGATATCGTTCTCCAAATCGTCGTAGCGGTCGAGCTGCGAGCAGAGCACCTCGTAGGTGGCCATCGTATCGGCAGCCGCCGAGTGAGCATCCTCCAGATCCTTGTCACAGTAGAATTTGTAGGCAGCCACGAGCGTGCGTTGCTCCTTCTTGTGGAAGATGTTCTGCACATCGACAAACTTATGACGCTTCAGATCGACATCCACGCCAACGCGCAGGAACTCCTCGACGAGTAGCGGCAAATCGAAACGATTCGAGTTAAAACCGCCAAAATCGCACCCCTGAATAAACTGGGCCAGCGACTTGGCTATCTGGCGGAACGTGGGCTCGTTCTTTACATCCTCGTCCGAAATACCGTGGATGTCCGTAGCCTCCTCCGGAATATGCATCTCCGGATTGACACGTCGGGTTCGGACATCCTTGCTCCCGTCGGGCATCACCTTGATCATCGAGATCTCGACAATGCGGTCTTTGGACGTATCGACGCCCGTCGTCTCCAGGTCAAAGAAGACGATCGGGCGTTTTAGGTTCAATTTCATGCAGCTTTACGCGTTAATCATCATCGGCATCAGGAGCATGAGCGTCATCGAAGTCTGCTTGTCGTCATAGACGGGCTTGAAGACGCCTGCACGGGTCGAATCGGCCAGCTCGATCAGCACGGTCGGCGTATCGACGTTCGAGAGAATCTCCACCAGGAAGGTCGATTTGAAGCCGATCGACATGGGCTGACCCTCGTAGCTGCACGAAATGGTCTCGTTGGCCGACATCGAGAAGTCAATATCCTGGGCCGTCAGCGTGATCTTGTTGTCGGCGATATCCATGCGAATCAGGTTCGTCGTGGGGTTCGAGCAGACAGCCACGCGCTTAATGCCGTTTATCAACTCGATGCGATCCACCAGGAGCTTATTGGGGTTGGCTGCCGGAATTACGGCGTTGTAGTTCGGGTAGTTACCCTCGATCAGGCGACACACGAGCGTATGGTTTTTCAGCTCAAAACGGGCATTCTTCGAGTCGAACGATACGCGGATGGCATCGTCCTCCTTCAGCAGAACCGTCTTCAGCAGGTTAGCGGGCTTCTTGGGCAGGATGAACGAAGCAGCCACCTCGTTCTCGCACTCGGCCTCGTACTTCAC
>CAYOEE010000098.1:0-5991 GCA_964402935.1 uncultured Alistipes sp.
CAAATATATAAGCACTTATCTTTTTACCAAAGCGCCGCTTTTTGCATCATTACCTCAACTTTCAACTTTCCAAAAAAGATGGGCATCCGCCTATTCGGATGCCCTCTCCCAATTAACTAAAACCACTTTTAACCTATGCCCCCCCCGGGTGGGGCACTCTATCTAAAAACCCGTTATTCCAATTTATAAACCTCCGAGCCGGCCAGCAGGAAGCAACCTGCACCGAAGTCCTCGAAGTCGATCACCTTGTCGTAGGTCACCGGCTGGCTGTCCTTCGGCTCTTTGCCCGTGCCCTGCACATAGCCCAGGAAACCGTTGGGATGTACCGCCTCCTTGACCATGGCGTTCCACGCCTTCAACAGCACAGGCAGGTACTCCTTGCAATCCAGAATGCCGTTTCTTACGCCCCAGGCCATGCCATAGACGAAGAGCGACGTGCCGCTGGTCTCCTTGCCGCCGTAGTTCGACTCGTCGTGCATGCTCACGTTCCAGAAACCATCCTTGCGCTGGCAATCCTTGATCGCCTTACTCATGGCCTGGAAGTCGGCCACATAGTCGGCGCGGTGCTTCTCGTCGGCCGGAATCTCCTCCAATACGCGCACCAGGGCGGCATAGACCCAACCGTTGCCACGGCTCCAATAGCAATCTTCGCCGTTCGGCTCTTTGTAGGGGGGATCGAAGTCGTGATCGCGCCACCACAGGCCGTCTTTGGGGTTGTACATACCGTTCTCGCCGTGCGTGTTGCGCGTGTAGGCGTACATATCCCACATCTTGTCGAAATATTTCTGCTCCCCGGTCAGCTTGCCCAGCTTGGCAAAGACGGGCATACCCATCTGAATCGCGTCGATCCACCACCAGTCGTTCACCTGCGGCGTATTGACCAGCATATCGATGTTTGCCTTCGTCTTGCGGATACGCTCCGGATCGGGGCAGATGTTGTAAAGATCAATATAGGTCTGACCGGCGCAATAATCGTCGGCATTGCGCGTCGTCGTGCCGTGGCGGTAGCCCCACTCGTGGTACTCGGCCCAATCGACTGCATATTTATAGTAGTCGTCACGCGGGTAGATCGAATAGAGCGCCATCAATCCTTCGTAATAGACACCACGCGTCCAGATGTTGCTCGGGCGGGTGACATTCTTGACAAACGAGGGGGTGCGGTAGTCGGCATATTTTTTCATAAAGTAGCCATTGACCTTGACCATCGCCTGGAGGGTCTCTTTGCGATCGGGCAACTCTTGTGCCTGCGCGACACCAAATCCCACGGCCATAAAAATAAGCGATAGGATGACCTTTTTCTTCATCATGTGGTTGTGTTTTAAAGGTTATTACAAAATTAAGTTCATAATGTTTTCGATACAATGGAAATCCGTACAACTTCCTTGAATATCATGCGGATGTTCGGTTTTGAAGGGCGATTTTTTACATTTCATCCTTCGACTCGGGCCGTTCGGTGGCCTCTGCACGCTCTTCGGGGCTCTCCTCCGCCTCCTCTTCCGAGCCTCGTAAAAAGGCCGAGGGCGAGATGCCGAATTGGCGCTTGAAGCATTTGCTGAAGTAGAACGGATCGTTGATGCCGACCATGTACGACACCTCGGCCACCTTGTAGCGATTCTCGCTGAGCAGCTCGGCCGCCTTCTTCATGCGCACGATGCGGATATATTCGTTGGGGGCATAGCCCGTCACGCCGCGCGTCTTGCGATAGAAGACCGTGCGCCCAAGCCCCATCATCGCGGCAAACTCGTCGATCGTGAACTCCGCGTTGCTGATCTGCTGCTCCATGATGCGTTGCAGCTTGTCGGCAAACTCCTTGTCCTTGTCCGAGGTGCAGATCGAGGGGCGGATCATGTTCGGATCGTGGGAGAACTTCTCGCGCAACTTCTCGCGCTGCTCGATCAACTTGAAGACCCGCGTCAGCAATAGATTCAGGCTGAAGGGCTTCGTGATAAAGGCATCGGCACCGCATTTTACACCCTCCAGGTGGCTCTCCGGTGCGCTCATGGCCGTGAGCAGGATGATGGGGATGTGGCTGGTGTCGAAATCGTTTTTGAGTTTGCGGGTCAGCTCGAAGCCCGTCATGCCCGGCATCAGCACATCGCAGATAATCAGATCGGCATCGTAGGTGCGGGCACGCTCCAGTCCCGAGGTGCCGTCTGCCTCCGTCACCACCTCGAAATATTGACCGATCTCCTCCTCGAGAAAGGCGCGCACATCGTTGTCGTCCTCGATGATGAGCACTTTGTGCTTGTTGAGCGGTGCGGTGGGCAGGGTCGGCATCGGCTCCTCCTCGATCTCCTCTTCCGCAGACGTGAGGGGCACCTGCTCCTCGAGCAGGGCATTGTGGGCGATGAGGAAATCTTTCTCCTCGTACACCGTGCGGTCGGTCGGGAGCGTGACGGTGAAGATCGAACCGCCACCCTCGTTCTCGCGGAAGGTGATAGAGCCTTTGTGTACCTGCGCCAGCTCGTGGCTCAGATGCAGACCGACACCCACGCTGCTCCCCGAGAAACTGCTCTGCATAAAGCGCTTGAAGAGCTCGTGCTGCTTCTCCTTGGGGATACCCACGCCCGAATCGGCCACCGTGATTACGATCTGTTGGTTCTTCTCGTCCACCTCGACCGAGAAGCGGACACGCCCGCCGTTGGGGGTATATTTGAAGGCGTTCGAAAGCAGGTTGTAGGTGATCTTGTCCAGGTAACCCTTGTCGATAAACATTTTATAGGAGGCCACCGAGGGGAAGAAGCCGAAATCAATCTGTTGCGACTCGGCCGCATCGCGGAAACTGAGGTAAATCTCGTAGAGGAAGGCTACGACATCGGTCTCCTCGAGCGAAAGAGCCAGTTTGTTGTTCTGCATCTTGCGGAACTCCAAGAGCTGGTTGATCAGGCGCAACATACGTTTCGTGTTCTTGTCCATGATCTTAAGCGAGTCCGCAAGCTCCTTGCTCGACTTGCCGCGACGCTGCATCTTCTCCAGCGCACCGCGAATCAGGGTCAGCGGGGTGCGGAATTCGTGCGAGATGTTCGTGAAGAAGACCAGCTTATACTCCGTCAGCTGCTTCTCCACGGCGATGCGGTTGCGCAGGGTGTTGAAGTTGCGAATCAGGCGGAACGCGATGTAGAGCGCTGCGATGAGCAGCAGGGCGTAGAGCAGGAATGCCCAGGTCGTCTTCCAGAAGGGGGGCGTAATGACGATGCGGAGCGTTGCCTCCTCCTCGCTCCAGACACCTACGCTGTTGCAGGCCTTTACGCGCAGGTGATAACTGCCCGGCGAGAGGTTCTTGTAGGCGGCAAAGTTCAGCGACGAGGGAATACTCCATGCCTTGTCGTAATTCTCCAGCCGGTAGCTGTATTTCGTGCCGCGCGTCTCCGAATAATCGAAGATGGAGAAGTCGATGACGAACGAATTTTGGAAATGCTTCAGCTTTAGCTCGTTTGTGTAGATCATCGAGCTGCTCAGCGGCGAGTCGGCGTCGTTGGGACGCATCGTGATGCCGTTGATGTGCAGGTTGGTGAACGCTACGCGCGGAATCGTGGTGGTGTTGCCGGTGATCTGCGTGGGGGAGATTACCACCAGACCGTGGTTCGTGCCGAACAGGATTTTCCCGTCCCGACTGACGCAACTGCTGTTTTCGCTATACACATTGCCCAAGGCCGAGGAGGAGAAGAAGAAGTTCTCGAAGGTGCGTGCCTCGGGATCGAAGCGCGAGATGCCGTATTCGGTGGCAATCCACAATTTCCCTTCGCTGTCCTCCACGATGGATTGCACCATATCGTTTACCAGACCGTCGCTGCTGTCGAAATGCTCGAACGAGAGCGAGTCGTAATTTCCGTTGGGGCTGCACATGCTGAATCCCTTACCCGAGGCACCGATCCATACACGCCCTCGGCTGTCGTGGAAGATGCACTTTATCTCGTTGCTGCGCAGGGTGTTGTTGTCGGTGTTGAAAACCCGGTAGTTTGTCGGATTTTGGATGAGCGAGTCGGGGTGGAAGAGATAGACTCCCGCGCTGGTACCGACCCACATACGGCCGTGGCTGTCCTCCTCGATGACACGGATGCGGCTCTCGCTGTAGGAGCTGATCAGGAAGCGACGGAACCGATAGCCGGTGTCGTGTTTGACGGCCAGGTTCAGACCGCCGCCCAGTGTGCCGACCCACATCCGATTCTTGCAATCGCGGTAGAGCGTGAAGATGCTGTTGCCACCGATCGAGGAGGGATCTTTCGAGGAGTAGGTGTACCATCGTCCGTCGATGCCGAGACCATTCGTGCGGCTGCCGAGCCAGAGGTGCCCCTCTGCATCCTGCGCCGTGGCGTAGATGTTCGAATCGAAGTAACGACGGCTTTCGATGCTCTTGAGCTGTGCATCGTAGGTGTATAACCCGCCGTGACGCGTGCCCAGCCAGATTTTTCCGTCATCCATCTGCTTGATCATGCGCACCGTATTCGAGCGGTCGGCTCGCTGCTCTCCCTCGGGGAAGATGCGATCGGCACCCTCGTTGAGCACCGAGAGGTGGGATATACCCGTATATTCCGAGCTTACCCAGATGCCGCCCGAACGATCCTCCATGAGGTGTTGCAGGAAGTTGGAGGTGATGAAGCCCGAACGATTGATGTCGGACTGGAAGTGTTGCAGCTCGTCGGTCGTCAGGTCGTAGGCAAACAGACCGTTGCCGTAGGTCGTAATCCAGATGATGTCGCGCGAGTCGTGCACGATGTGGTAGCGCTCCTCGTCGATGAAGTTTACCTTCTCGGCCGGCATCAGCTGAAATTGCTTGACGCGCCCCGTCTCGGCATTGACATAGCGCACCACACCGGTTTGGTTGTGAATCCAGTAGTTGCCTCGGTTATCGGTTCGAACCTGCCCTTTGGGAATTTGAAAGGCGGAATTGATGCTTATTTGATGCGTTTTCAGGTTAAAAAGGTAGCCGCCCTTCTCGGTAAAGATGACCCAATGATCCTGCAACCGCATCGTGCCGTAGAGATTGGCCCCTAACCCCATATCACTCAGGCGGCAGATGGTGCGAGGCTCCTCGTTCTCCTTTTTTTGGATGATCTCACCACCCCAGGAGAGGAAATAGAGGTCGTCGCCCTCGAGGAGAATGCGCGAGGCGTTGTGGTCGTGGATCACCTCTACCGAGTTCTCCCCCTCGACCCGTACAACGCCTTTATCCGTGCCGATCCAGATGCGGTGTTTGTGATCCTCGAAAACATAGGCCACTCTGTTTGACGGAAGATTATTCAACTCGTTTTTGAAGACCACGGAGCTGAACTGCCCATCGCGGTAGGTCACTTTACGGCATCCGTTGCCTTTGTGCCATAGCCAAATGTTGCCTGCGTGGTCTTCGCTGTGGTGGCTGTAGGGCTGTTTGTATTCGTCACAACCGGTGAAATCGACAAAGCACTCGTTCTTCAGATCGAAGCAACTGATTAAGTCGGCCTGCGTGAAGATCCACAGCAGACCATACTGATCCTCCTTCAGACTCCAGATACGATGGTCTGTGAGCGAAATTTTGTCACCCTCCTCCGGATGATACGATACGAACGTGTTGCCGTCGTAGCGGCTCAGTCCGCTGAGCGTACCCATCCAGATGAAGCCTTTGCTGTCCTGGTAGATGTATCGGATCGAGTTGTTGGCAACGCCGTCATCCGTGGTCATGTGCGTCGCGTGCACCTCCACCGAGGCAGTGGCGCGCAAGCCGAGCAACAAAAACAATATTCCTAAAAAAACGGTGCGTATCTTCATCTTGTCATGCACTTGTTTATAGGTGTAAAGTTACAAAAAAAAGTCTAACGGAACTACGTTCCGATAGACTTTTCGCTTTAGAAACGACCCAAATGGGTCGGTCGTTGCTTAGAAACTGTTTGAATTTGTTTACGAAATTATTTTATAGGCTGTGTGGCTGTTCTGTCGGGTGATTGGAGGCGCATAGGAGCTCCTATGTAACGAAAATCAGCCGAAAAAAGAGTCGTAAACAGCATAAAAGAATGA
>CAYOEE010000099.1:0-5905 GCA_964402935.1 uncultured Alistipes sp.
TTGGGCGAGGTGGAGTTCGAGGGGGCAATCTACCCCTCGGCCGAAATTCTCGAAAAGTTCGGCTGGAAGCCGATCGAGCTACAATCCAAGGAGGGTCTGGCACTTTTGAACGGCACGCAGTTTATGAGCGCCTACGGCGTATGGTCGCTCCTCAAGGCGCAGGATTTGAGCCATTGGGCCGATGTGATTGGTGCGCTCTCGCTCGACGCCTTTGACGGACGCATCGAGCCCTTCTCGGACAACGTACACCTGATTCGCGGCCACAAGGGGCAGCTTACGACGGCTCGCATGATTCGCGCACTCTTGGAGGGCAGTGAGCTGATTTCGCGCCCCAAGCAGCACGTACAAGACCCCTACTCGTTCCGTTGCATCCCGCAGGTGCACGGTGCCTCGAAAGATACGATCGACTACGTTTGTTCGGTGATGGAGGTTGAGATCAACAGCGTAACGGATAACCCGACCATCTTCCCCGAGGAGGATATCATTGTTTCGGCCGGCAACTTCCACGGTCAGCCGATTGCCGTGGCGATGGATTGTCTTTCGATTGCCGTGGCCGAGCTGGGCAACATTTCAGAGCGCAGAACCTACAAGCTGATTGCCGGTGTTCGCGGACTCCCCCACTTCCTGGTGGCCAAGCCGGGTCTGAACAGCGGTTTCATGATTCCGCAATACACGGCCGCCTCGATCGTGAGCCAAACCAAGGGCCTTTGTATGCCCGCTTCGGTCGATTCGATTCCCTCATCGCAGGGGCAGGAGGATCACGTCAGCATGGGTTCGAATGCCGCCACAAAGCTCGCCCGCATCGTGCTAAACGTGGAGCGCGTCTTGGCCATCGAGCTGATGAACGCGGCCCAGGCGTTGGAGTTCCGCCGTCCGGCTCGCTCCTCGGAGAGGATCGAACAACTGGTTGCCGACTACCGCAAGGTCGTTCCCTTTATCGACAACGACGAGGTGATGTATCCCCACATTGACTCTTCGATCCAATTCATGCGCAACAAACGATGAAACTGCTGATCAAAAATATCGGTACGATTGTAGGTATTGACTCCCGCCATCGGGCACGTATCGCCGGTGAGGAGATGGATCGACTCGAAAGGCTCGACGATGCCTTTTTGGTGGCCGACGAGGGGCGCATCGCAGCATTTGGCAGGATGGTGGATCTTCACGACGAGCCGTTCGACGAAGTGCTGGATGCCGAGGGTGGTACGCTCTTCCCCTCGTTCTGCGACTCACACACACACCTGGTCTATGCCGGCAGTCGTGAGCAGGAGTTTTTGGACAAGATTCACGGCCTGAGCTACGAGGAGATCGCCCGTCGCGGGGGCGGTATTCTCAACTCGGCCGATCGCCTGCACGAAGCCTCGGAGGAGGAGCTCTACAACGAGGCTATCGAGCGCGTGCATGAGATTATGCGCATGGGTACGGGTCTGGTGGAGATCAAGAGCGGCTACGGTCTTTCTACCGAGGATGAGCTGAAGATGTTGCGCGTCGTTCGTCGCATCCGCCAAAGCGAGCCGATCGAGGTGCGCGCCACCTTCCTCGGAGCGCACGCCGTGGCTCGCAACTACATCGGTCGCCAAGGGGCGTATGTCGATCTAATCTGCGAGGAGATGATTCCTGCCGTAGCAGCAGAGGGGCTGGCCGATTTTGTCGATGTCTTCTGCGACCAAGGGTTCTTCACGCTCGAGGAGACGGAGCGCATCATCCGTTGCGGTGCGAAATACGGTCTGAAGGCCAAGATTCACGCCAACGAGCTGGCCGTTTCGGGCGGTGTGCAACTCGGCGTGCGCAAGGGGGCGTTGTCGGTGGATCACCTGGAGTGCATGGGCGAGGAGGAGATAGAGGCGCTCAAGCAGGGGCAAACAATGCCCACCATGTTACCCGGTGCAGCCTTCTTCCTCGGCATGAGCTACCCGCCTGCACGGCAGATGATCGCAGCAGGGCTTCCCGTGGCGTTGGCCTCGGATTACAACCCCGGTTCATCGCCTTCGGGCAATATGCGGATGGTGATGGCCTTGGCCGCTACGCAGATGCGCATGACCCCCACCGAGGCACTTCATGCAGCCACGCTTAACGGAGCAGCAGCCATGGGGCTGAGCCACGATTTCGGTTCAATCACAGTGGGCAAAGTGGCCAACTGCTTCATCACGCGCCCGATTCCTTCGCCCGAATTTTTCACCTACGCCTACTCCACCCCGCTTATTCGTCACACGATTTTGCGAGGACAGATTTGGCGCGGATAGCGACATTTTACACACAAAACGAGGGGCTGAGCACACACTCAGCCCCTCGTTTTCGTTCCGTAGTCATCTACTTCAGCTCGGCAGGGATCTCCTCGCGGAGATAGACCGAAACATCCTGCGGATCGTCCGTAGCCACCCAGATCATCTCGTGAGCCGTGAGGCTCGTGATGATGTAGCGGTGATTCCAATCGCCACCACCGGCCTCGTACTCGCCACGAATCACAGCACCGAGTTCGGGATCATTCTCGACCACAAAGCGCCCCTTCGTTACGACGGTTTGGAAACTGTCCAAGTTGTCGTAAATGGTAAAGGTAGCATCCTTACGCACCAACTCCAGGTAGAGGTAGCACCCCTCGGCCACGGGTTGGCCGTTGCTCCAGCTCTGGAGCTTCCACTCGCCCGCGATGTTGTGGTGCGTCACCTCGAGTTGCGGCTCGACATACTCCTCATCGTCGGAGCAGGCGGCAAAGCTGACCGCAAAGAGCATCAGGAGAAGATAAAACCAATTCTTTTTCATATCGTCAGTTAATTTATTTCAGGTTTTAGAAGCTGTATCTATTTATTTCACACGGATCGTCAATTGGCGCTGGCGAGGCGGCAGGTAGATACCCTGCAAATAGAGCGGCATCGTCGGGCTGATGAAGATCGCCTTCGAGGGGTCGAACGTGATGATCAGCTCACCCTCCTCGCCCGAGGGCAACTCGCGCGGCTCGGTCGTAAGACGCAGAGCCGGTGAAGTCAGCAACGTATCGGTCGAAAGGCGCAACGGTTCGCGACCTCCGTTGTAGCAGGCCAAGGCGATTTGCTGACGACCGCCACGTTGGAACGTAACCTCTTTCGTGCGTAGGCGCAAAACACCGAATGCGTGGGGATAATCCTCCTCGGGATTCATCACGGGCAGCACCTCACCGCTGACAACCAGGATGGCCGACGGGCTCTCCTCCGAGGCGGAAGTGTAGATCATCGCCCGCTGATAGACCCGTCCCGGATGTCCTTTGGGATGGTACTCCAGGCGCATCGTGGCGACCGAATCGGCACTCACGGGCCAACGATCGAAATCGACCTTCAGGCAACCGCAAGTGGTTACGACTTTCGTCACCACAAGCGGCGTCGTGCCGTGATTCTTCCACTGCACCTCGCGCGTCCAAGGCTCGGCATCCTCGCTCATCTGCCCCATCTCGAAGGTGGTTCCTTCGTCGAAGCGCATCGGCATTTGTGCCACCGTGCGCGGGTTGCGGACGCTGTCGATCTTCGACTGATCAATGAGCCGCAACTGCGCCGAGGCAGGCAATGCCAAGAGCATCGCTACGCCACACAAAACTGTTCGCAAAAGCCTCTTCAACTGCATTACACTCCGTTTTTACAACCATCCGTTACCACCGGCACCACGACGCACCGTGATTACAAACTGCTGCGAAAGGCCATTCGATGCGGTCACCGAAGCGCGCGTCGAGCCTTCGGTCAGCCCCTGCAAATAGTAAAGTCCTGCCATTTCGCGGAAGGAGGCCACCTGCGTATTCTCGATCGAGAGCGAGTAACTGTGCTGCTCGCCATCCACAAAATAGAGCGCCGGCGAAATCACCTTCACACCTCCCGTAGCGAGGTAGATATTGGGGAATTTCAGCTCCACGCCACCGCCGTCAATCGCTGCCAGGAAGGCCTCGGCATTGACCTGACCCGTACCCATACCGCCTCTAAGGTTCGAGAGGTTGAGCTGCATGGGCTGAATCGGGCCTAAATCGGCCGTATAGCGCATATAGAGTTTCGTGCCCGTCTGGTAGCTGTCGATCGGGGTTGCCGACTGCAAGAGCAGCTCCTGCAACTCCTGCGCCTTGAAGTGACGACGCTGCTTGGCGGCATACGAGATACCGAGCGCCATGACACCCGAAACGTGCGGGCAGGCCATCGAAGTACCCTCCATATAACCGTAACCCGTGGTGCTCTTCGACAACGGCAGGGTTGAGAGGATACAACCTACCTCACCGTAGTTGTGGTTCTCGTCCACATAGTCGTAGTAGTAGTCCTGATCGCCACCCGGAGCCGAAATCGAAGTACCAAAGCCGTAGTTCGTATAGACAGCACCCGTAAAGTCAGCAGCCGTACCGGCCACCGAGATATAATCGTCCGAAGCACCCGGATAGCCGGCCATATCGGCCGACTCGTTACCTGCGGCAAAGACGGCGATACCGCCATCCACCGTGCCGTTCGGCGAACCGGCATAGCGCACGAAGTAGTCCAAAGCAGCCTTCTCCAGCGGCGCATAGGCCTCAAACTCCTCCTGCGTGCGAGGTCCTTGCGAACCCCAATCGTAGATATTGGCCGAGCCGGAGACGAAACCCCAGCTGCACTGAAGCACCACAGCCCCGTTATCGGCTGCATACTTAATGGCACGCACCACCTGCAACGAAGTACCCGAAAGGTTGCCCGAGAAGACTTGGCACGACATGATCTTCACGCCACCCTGCGAGCCATCACCACCGGCAATCGAGCTTACGCCCACACCGTTGTTGTTCACCGCAGCAATCACACCGGCCACATGAGAACCGTGGCCCGAATCGTAGAGGTCGTTCGTAGTGATCGTACCGATATCCTTGATAAAGTTGTAGCCATGGACATCACCGGCATAGCCGTTGTTGTCGTTATCGACCACCGAACCGGCAATCTCGGCCGTATTGACCCACATATTGGCCGCCAAATCGGGGTGCGTAAAATCGACACCCTCGTCCAGCACGGCCACAATCACCGTTTCGTCACCCGTCGTGCGCGCCCAGGCCTTCTCGACCTGCACATCGGCATCCTTGACCGACTTCACAACATCACCCGTCGTAAAAAGCGTACCATCATTCACCAAATTCCACTGCATGGGTGCCAAAGGGTCGTTGGTCGAGGCCGCGCGGGTCATGCTCGCCAGACGATCATACGCCTCACGGCTCAGGGGGGTAGCCTTACCCGTGTAGGCACGCTTGATCGTGCGGTTGAGATTCACACGCTGTACCTCGCCCAGCTTTTCGAGCTGTTGAGCCACCTGCTCGGTCGTAAACTCCTTGCCGAAGCGCACGACATACCAGCGATTCAGCTCAGCCTCGCGCGTCTGCTGCTCCGCGTTTTCGACACGCGGGAAGACACGCTCCAGCTCGTAGCTGCCGACAATCTCCAGCACCTCATCGACCGAGGCCACACCACTGCGCGTCACGACGCCTGCACGGGTTGCCTCCTGCGCCTCGATAACAGCCGCAGCCTCCTCCGAGAACTTAACGATCAGCTCGCCCTCGACATAGGGGGTCGGCAACTCCTCGGAGGGCTTCTCGGAGGGCATTACAGGCTCCTCTTTGGTGCAGCTCGCCATCCAGAGCGCCGCACCGAGAAGCATCATATAAATATAGGTCTTTTTCATAGTCATCGTTTTTTACTACTCCAACTCACCGGTCGGCTTGGTCTTCGTCGTATAGAGTTCGTAATAGTAGTTCATATTCACCGGTTCGTTCTCAAAGCCACCGGCTACACCGTTGCGGTCGCGGCCATCCTGCGGGAAGACCAGGCTGTAGGGGAACCAGAGGTTGAGTGCCGGATGGTAGAGCAACCAATCGGGCAACTTACCATGCAGGCAGTTCAGGTTGATGGCAAAGAGCTTGGTGGTCGGCATCACCTTCTTGATGCGGTTG
>CAYOEE010000100.1:0-5814 GCA_964402935.1 uncultured Alistipes sp.
TCTAACAAATCGGTATAAAACCGGTACACGATACCATTCGTCAGCACACCGAATTTAGCGGCCGAAACGTTAAAATAACGCAACAATTGATTATCGTGCAAGTTTAAGTCCTGTGCCCAATGTTTGCATTCAATTAAAATAATAGGTTGACCGTCGCGTAAAATCGCGTAATCAATTTTCTCACCCTTTTTAGTGCCGACATCGCAATTCATTTCGGGCAAGACCTCCAATGGATTGAAAACATCATATCCCAGAGCACTGATAAATGGCATAATCAATGCATTTTTCGTTGCCTCTTCTGTTTGCAAATTGTCCTTGAGTGTTGCGATTCGTTGCGAAATCGCTTTGATTGAATCTTTAAAGTCCATAGCGGTTAGTATTAGTGAATGTCATTTATGAGTTAGTTGCCTACCATAATACAAAAGTGTGGAGCCGACCGTTTATCTACTTCGAGGCTCTGGTAAGCCCTAACCAAATAAACAATACCCCACACTCGTATTGGTGTGGGATTAACCCAAATGATATACCAATACAGAGCGACGAGTGATTGCTATCCTTGGTTAATGAAATTTACCAGATTTCGAAGTAAGGATTAGCGAAACACTTTCACTATCATATGTTATCGCATGGACACGCCACACGATATTACAAAATTAAAAAACTTTTTTCAAAACGACAATACGACAAACCAAGAAAAACAAGACTGATTTACCGGGTGATTTAAGAGCATTTCGTGTAGAAATCCCCAAAACGTGCGGTTTTCAGCATTTTTTGTTGTAAATTTGCACCCAATGTTGCACTACAAAACCATAGAGAAGAGCCCCGAGAGCCCGTGGATTGTGATGATTCACGGTGCGGGAGGCAGTAGCGCGGTGTGGTTTCGCCAGATTGGCGACTACCGTCGTCACTTCAACCTGCTGTTGGTCGATCTGGTCGGCCATGGTGGTTCGATGGCGCAGATCGTGAGCAAGGAGTTCAGCTTCGAGCGCGCGGCCGAGCAAGTGATGGAGGTGGTGGATCATGTCGGCATCGGGCGGGCGCACTACATGGGGCTGTCGCTCGGCAGCATCATCGTGCGCGTAATTGCCGAGGAGCACCCCGAGCGGGTCGATTCGATGGTTCTGGCGGGGGCTGTCACGCAGCTGGGCTGGGAGGCACGCACGCTCCTGAAGCTGGCCGACCTCTTCAAGCACATCGTCCCCTACCGTCTTCTGAAGTGGTGCATTGCCAAGGCGATCATCCCGCAACGTCGCTACGGAAAGTCGATGCACCTGTTCCTCGAAAATGCCAAGAAGGTTTCGTTTGACAACTTCCTGCGCTGGCTGACGCTGAGCGACAATATCACGGGACGCCTGGGACGTCTTTTCTCGAAAAAACTCTCGATCCCCACACTCTACCTCATGGGCGAGGGCGACTACCTCTTCCTGCCGCCGGTCTATCTCGCGGCACAGGCTTCGAGCGGCTACGCCTCGGTGGTCATCGTGCCCGATGCGGGTCATGTCTGCAACATCGACAACAAAACCTTCTTCAACCACGCCTCGATCGAGTGGTTGAGAAACCTTGCATAAAAAAAATCCACCCTTATGAGATTCAAGAAATTGGTTGCCATCGAGCCGGTGAGCCTCATCCCGTCGGCCGAAATGGAGCTATACACCCTGGCTGACGAAGTCAAACTCTACGACGACATTCCGACCTCGGATGAGGAGATTGCAGCCCGCGTGGGCGATGCCGATGCGGTGCTGTTGAGCTACACCTCGCGCCTGGAGCGTGCGGCGATGGAGAAGTGCCCCAACATCCGCTATGTCGGGATGTGTTGTTCGCTCTACTCGCCCGAGAGCGCCAATGTCGATATCCGCTACGCCGAGAGCCGCGGAATCACCGTCACGGGCATCCGCGACTATGGCGACGAGGGTGTTGTGGAGTATGTCGTGAGCGAGCTGGTGCGCCTCCTGCATGGCTTTGGCGAGCACCCCTGGGAGGGGATGCCGCGCGAAATCACGGGGCTGAAGGTCGGCATCGTGGGTCTTGGTAAGTCGGGCGGCATGATTGCCGATGCAATGCGTTTCTTCGGGGCGGAGGTGAGCTACTTCGCCCGCTCGGAGAAGGAGTGGGCCAAGGAGAAGGGCTACCGATTCCTCCCCCTCCGCGAATTGCTGAAGCAAAGCTCGGTGGTCTTCTGCTGCCTGAACAAGAATACGGTACTGCTCCACGAGGAGGAGTTCGAGGCCCTGGGCTACGGCAAGGTATTGTTCAACACGGGTCTTTCGCCCGCGTGGGATGAGCCGGCTATGCTGAAGTGGCTCGGCAACCTCGGCAGTCGCCTCTACTGCGACACGGTGGGCGCACTCGGCGGTGAGCATCTGCTGAATCATCCCGCCGTGCGTTGTGTCAATGTCTCGACCGGCCGCACGAAGCAGGCCTTTGTTCGCCTCAGCGAGAAGGTGCTGCACAACCTCAAAGCCTACCTCGGAAGAGCGTAACTGCAAATTCAAAGTTTAGAATTTAGAATTCAAAATTATTATTCCGATTCGATGAAAAAACTACGTCTTGGAATTGTGGGGTGCGGTCGTTTGAATCGCATTGTAGCTCAGGCGGTAGCCGATGGGCTGCTGCCCGAATATGAGTTGGTGGGCTGCTTTTCGCGCAGCTACGAGAGCAGCGAAAAGCTCGCCACGGAGATGGCTGCGCAGGGTATCGCCTGCCAACCTTGCCAAACGATCGAGGAGTTGCTGAACCTGCGCCCCGACATCGTGGCCGAGGCCGCTACGCCTGCCGGTATGCGTGCCGTAGCCGAGAAGTGCCTCTCGAACGGCTGTTCGATTGTCTGCCTCTCGATTGGTGCCTTTGCCGATGACGATTTCTACGCCACGGTGCGTGCCACGGCTGCCCAATACGGCACGAAGGTCTATATGGCTTCTGGCGCAACGGGCGGTTTCGATGTCCTGCACACGGCAACCCTGATGGGCGGTGCTACGGCGCAGTTCTTCAACGAGAAGGGCCCGAACGGCCTGAAGGGTACGCCCGTCTATAACGAGATGCTCCAGCATGAGCAGCGCGTGGTCTTCCACGGCACGGCTCGTGAGGCGATCGAGAAGTTCCCCACGCGCGTCAATGTCACGGTGGCCGCCTCGCGTGCCTCGGTAGGCCCTGCCGCCATGGAGGTTACGATGCAGTCTTCGCCCTACTTCCGCGGGGATACCCAGCGCGTCGAGATCCGCAACCCGCAGGTGCGCGCCACGGTCGATGTCTATAGCGCCACCTCCGAAATTGCCGCCTGGTCGGTAGTCGCAACCTTGCAGAATATCGTCTCGCCGATCGTTTTCTAAGCAAACAGGGATATAAAGGTTACTAAAGGCAGTAAAGGCTACTAAGGAGTTTGCTTAGCTCTTTAGTAGCCTTTAGTCTTCTTTAGTTTCCTGTTATCGGTGTTTCTATTCCGCCAACGCTTTTTGGACGGCCTCGTAGATTCTCTCACCGCGCAGTTCGCGCTCAACGATGGTGCCATCGGGGCCAAAGAGCATCAGGAAAGGGATGCCGTTGAACCCATACAGTTCGCTCGGAATGCGTTGCGCATTGAGGATTTGCGGCCAGGTAAGATTCAGCGTCTCGATAGCTTGTCGCGTAGCTTCAGGTGCATCGCGTACCGCAATACCTACCACCTCAAAGCGTTCTCCACGAAAGGTTTCCCAAGTTTTACGAATAAAGGGAATCTCCTCGCGGCAAGGCACGCACCATGAAGCCCAAAAATCGACCAGCACATATTTTCCGCGACCTACATAGTCGGAAAGTTTAGCTGTCGAACCATCGGGATTACCCTTTACGACCTCGAAATCGGTAAACATCATTCCCTTCGAAGTGCGTTTAATAACCTCCATCTTCTCAACACACTTACGGATGGGATTAAATCCGTGCAAGTAGTCATCGGCAAGTGCGTAAATCGCATCGAACTCCTCGGGCGACAAATGATTGGTCACAAAGTAGTTCCACATGATAAAGGCACCCACGGAATTGTTGCTGTTTTGTCTGATAAGCTCTTTTACCTGCTCCATCCTCTCGGTGCGCCGTTGCGTAAAAATCGCTATGCGTTTTGCTTCCAACTCATCTGCCGAAAGTGTCGTATCGGCCGCAAGGCGGGCGCGCAGCCGTGCGTTCTCGTTAAAATAGGCATCTTCGGCAGCATCGTAGTCGTTTTTGATGCGATTCTTTTCGCTGCCCGTTGCCCCGCGTCGCTCAAAATCAACCACTACATCCTCTCCTCCCTCGACGATGACATTCGCGGATACACGCCCCAGTTCCAAACGATAGAGCGAATCGCCCTTCATCATACCCGAAAAGCAAAATTGTCCGTTTTCGACACGCGCGCTATCGACCACCTCACCGTCACGATGGTAATCGCTCATATAGACTATTTTCCCGTTTTGCGAAGGATCTACCTCACCGCGCACGGTGTAGGGTTTCATCCTCGGCGCACAACTCATCAGTGTGGCTGCACAAGCCGCCAAAATCCATTTATTCATCGATAACTAAATTTGAACTCTACATTTTGCATTTCGTTTACTCTCCCAACACCTCTTGGATGACGCGTTTCAGGCTCCCTTTGCCGTAACCTACCCACTGTTTCACCACCACGCCTTCGGGCGAGAGCAGCGTATAGGAAGGTATTCCGCCCTGGTAGTAGTGGGCATAAATACCCTGCTCACCACGGCCGTCACTCCAATTGTGCCACGCCATCTGGTGTTCTTGGGAGGCTTCGCGCCACGTTTTATCCGAGTCGATGCTGATGCTCACCACCGCCAGGCGATCGGCATACTGCGCGGCTATCTCCCCCATTTCGGGTATCGCCATCACGCAAGGGCCGCAACCGTTGCTCCAGAAGTCGAGCAGGATGTAGCGTCCCTTCAACTCCCCAAGCGTATGGCGATCACCCTCCAGATCGAACATCGCACCGTCAATGAGCGGTTCTGAAACCTTGACCCGCTTGGAAGGGAAGAGGCAGGAGGCCGCAGCGATCGCCTCCGGATGTTGGCGTTGAGCCTCATCCAAACCCTCATAGAGAGCCAGCACCGCCTCACGGTGGGGATATTGTTCGCCTTCGTAGCGCGCCATGCGGGCGAGTCCCTCAAGTTCCTCCATCCACTTATCATCCACCTCACTCCGCTGCATCAGAGAGATGATCCGCGCATCAATCGCACGCTTTACGCGAAATTCGCAGGCCAAGAGGCTGTCGTGTTGCTTGGCCAACTCCGTGCGCTCCTCGGCCGTAGCCTTTTTAGCCAAATTGCGCACCCGCCGTTGTTCGATGTTAATTCGATCGCACTCACCCCACAGCTCGCGTGCCACTTCAACATAGCGTTGTTCGGCTTTCAGGCGGGGATTTTTACCCTTGGCGCGCCACGTTCGAACGAACGTATTGTCGCCCATAATACGCACCCTTTCGCCTGCCGATGCCCACACATGCAGCGTGGCCATGGAAAATTCGGGGTGATCCGGACACCCTACATAAAAGTATTCCGACTCGGCGGAAAGGGGTGTAATCTCCATCGAGAAACGACCTCCAAGCAACGTATCCGTACCTACCGGCTCGCCATAATCGCCGTTCGAGCGGAAAAAGCGCACCACGGCACTATCCGGAGCATTTCGGATGCGACCCTCAATCACAATTCGATCCTTCGGGGTGGTTTGGCAAGCTGCACAAGCAAGCAGGAAAGCCACATAGAGCAAGACACGTTTCATCATCTAAACAAGTTGAGTAGTACAAAGGTAGCGTTTTTGGGGATTGCTACCTGTGTAGTAATGTTAAGTAATGTTAAGTAA
>CAYOEE010000101.1:0-5803 GCA_964402935.1 uncultured Alistipes sp.
GCGCGGATGGGATATACTAAACGTATTTCCCATTCGCGCCTCGCAAGAGCAAGTGCAAATATGCCCTATAAAATCGAAAAACTAAAAGGGGTAGCCCACACCAAAATTCAACGCCGTATTCTTCCATCGGAAGTTGTGGATCCAGCGCTCGCCGGCGGGACGGTTGGGGTTGTGAAGTTGAACACCCCAATCGAGGCGCAGAACGGCAAATTTGATGTCGAGGCGAATACCGAAACCGGTATTGAAACCGAGCTGCTTATAGAAGTCGTCGATGTGGAAGACCGCCTCTTCGGCATACTCTGCAGGGTTGGACTCCATGTACCAGATGTTTCCCAGGTCGAGGAAGGTAGCACCATGGACAATACCCCAGATGGGGAAGCGGAACTCCAGGTTGGCCTCCAGCTTCATATCTCCGAGCTGGGTCGGGAAGGCCGAGTCTGGATCGGGCACAGCGCCGGGGCCGAGGGTACGGGGTGCCCAGCCGCGCATGCTGTTCGAACCGCCGGCATAGAAGAGACGGTCGAAGGGCACGGCATCGGAGTTGCCATAGGCGCGCGCCGCACCGCCATAGATGCGGCCTGCAAGGGCCGTCTTCTCGCCCAGCACCAGTTTGCGGCTCAGGCTGAAGTCGGCACGCACATACTGCGAATAGCGAATCCCGAAGAGGGTGTAATAATCGCGGTCGGCACGCTTGTGCGAGAAGGCGTGCTCAAAGAGATCGAGCAGGTTACCCGAGCTTTCGAAATTGAAGCGGAAAACGGTAGCGTTACCGCCCAGGTTGCGGCGCTGGTTGTTGTAAGCGTAGCTGAACGAAAGTCCCGCGATAAGCTGGGTCTTATAGCTGTTGATCAGGTATTTGTTCTGGGTCGAGGCGAGGAAGGTCGAGTCCAGCCGGGCGACGTTGATCACGTTGATGTCGATCGGGCGCAGGGTGAAGTTCGAATAGCCGCGGTTGCTCCATTGGTAGCCCAGGCCGATCGAGGTCAGCGTGCGTCGATAGTAGGGTCGATCCTGGAAATTGACCGAGGCTTCGAGCTTGGTCTTGGGCTGCACCACCGAGCGGAAGTGTGGCTCTCCGGGCAGGAGGAATCGCGGGAAGGTCAATCCGGCCGTTACACCCATCTCCGTAGCACGGCGCATGGCGGCATCCTTGGCCTTCATAAACTCATAACCGCCCGTGAAAGAGATATCGAGCGCCTCGGCACCACGGAAGATGTTGCGATTTTGATAACCCACCGTGGCCTTCAGGCCGTAGAAGCTCGAGGTGGTCGATCCCTCCAGCTCGATCTTGGCGCTCTGCTTCAGGGTGGGCGACCCGAGGATATCGCATGAGAGAACACCCTCGCGAGTACGCCGGAGGATGGTCTGCTCCCCCTCGAAGTCGTCAATGCGGATCGTATCGGTGCGCTCCACCCGCTCGGGCTCTTCGCGGAAGGCGATCTTGGCACTGCGGAAGTAGCCCAGCGAGGTCAGCTCGCCGTAGGTGCGCTCGACCTCCGAGGTGGCGTAGCGCTGTCCCGTCTCGAGCGACACGGCACGACGCAACACCTTGCGACGCAGGGGCAGGCGCTTCGTGTAGATGATATCCAGCCCGCGATACTGCATCGTATCGAGTTTTTCGTCATCCAACTCCTCGCGCAAGGAGGTCGTATTGGGAAGAATCGCAGGATCGTAGTCGGGCAGGATATGCACGCGCCCGATGCGATAGACCAGGTTATCCTCCATCTGCGCCTCACCCCGCTCGTTGTAGCCCGCCAGGTGCTGCTTGATGATCATCTTCAACCCCACCGTGCGATCCGAGCGCAGGGTGTCGGCCTCATACTCCACGTTGCCAACCGTGAAGTTATAGTAGCCCAACTCCTTGAGGTAGATCGTGATGCGCTCACGCTCGGCATCGAGCACCGTGATATCGAAACGATCTCCCGCGCGCAGCAGCGTGTGGATCGTATCGGAGAGGATGATCGGTTCGAGATTCCGATCGCGGAATTCATAGTCGATCGAGCGGATGCGGTAGGGCTCGCGCTGCTTGACGCGGTAGGTCACCGTAGCCCGCTTGGGTCTCGAGAGGGTATCGACCTCGAAGGTGGAGGAGGAGCGGAAGAAGCCCTTCGAATCCATGAAGATCTTCAGGTTCTGGGCACTGCGTCGGGTGTAGTTCTCATCCAGGAGCACCGCCTCCTCACCCACGCGCCGTTTCCAATTGTTCCAGCCGTTGTGTTTCGACGAGTCGGCCTGCTCGTAGAGCCAGACGTAGAAGTTCGTACCCAGGATGCGCTTGTTGGGGCTTTGGCGAATGAACTTTTCGAACTCCTCCTTCGGAATCCGCTCCCGACGCGGTGTCTCGCGGTCGGTTTCGATCTTCACCTTGCGGAGCAGGTACTCCCCATCGGGGATATAGCGCGTCACGGAGCAGGCCGTGCCGAAGAGCATCGACACCACCCACACACACATCCAAAGCACGCGCCTTACGAATCCCCTCACCCGTCTCGTTGTTGATGGTTACTGATTCAGAAAACCGTGCTCCTTGAGCAGCGCCAGGTAGGCACGCGAAATGGCCAGGTTATCCTCCTTCACATAGCGGCGCTCGGTGAAGATGCGCGCCAGGTTCGGGAGCTTGTTCTCGCGCAGGAGCTGCTTGGTCAGCTCCGACTCCTCGCGCTCGGCCCACAGCTCGTCGATCTCGGCCGCCGTGTAGTCGTTGTACTTCTCGAAGTGCACCACGGCATCGAGCGGAAGGCGATCCGTCAGCTCCGGCTTCTCGTCGGGATAACCCAGCACCAGGGTCGTCACGGGCAGTACGCCCTTCGGGAGATCGAGCACCTTGACGATGTCGCCCGCCGTATAGAGGGTCGTTCCGAGGTAGCAGATTCCCAATCCGTGAGCCTCGGCAGCCACGGCCAGATTCTGCGCCGCCAGCAGGGCATCAATCGCCGCCGTGAGGAACCAGGCAAAATTATCGTAGGCCGGCTCGGCATCGCGCTGACGGCACCACATCGAGAAGCGGTGCACATCGGCACAAACGGTCACTACGCAGGGAGCCTCAACGACCATCTGCTGACCGAAGTGGCACGGCAGGAGCTTCTCGCGCATTGCCTTGTCGCGCGTCACGACGAGCGAGTAGAGTTGCATATTTCCACAGGTCGAGGCACGCGATGCGGCCTCCAACAGCTCACGCAACTCCTCCTCGGAGATGGGCGTGGATTTGAATTTGCGAATCGAACGATGTTTGAGTAACGTATTGATCATAGCGTTTCGGCTTGTATGGTTTTCAAAAAGCGATCGTACTCGGCGGCCTCCTCCCGACAGGGACGGAAGGCATCGAGCAGCGTATAATTGTTATTCGGGAGGTCGAGCGTCAGCTCCCCCTCGCCCTCGTAGGTGGCATTTCCCGAAAGGGTGGTCACCAGCCCCTCGGCGGTCAGCATCGAGCAGCAGCGCACACGACCGCCGCTGTTAAGCACCGTAATCGGCTCGTTGTGACGGCAATATCCCAACATCGACGCGGCGGTCGAGCAGGCGGTCATCGCTGTACCGCACGAGGCCGTCAGTCCCACCCCGCGCTCATAGGTGGCCGTGTAGATTGTCTGATTCCCCAGCGGACGGTAAAAGCTGACATTCGTGCCGTGCGGCAGGATCTCCTGCAAAGACTTTACCTTTTCACCCAGGGCGCTCAATAGCTCCAGGTCGATCCGTTCGACCGCAGCCACCAGGTGGGGATTGCCCAAATTCAGGTAGGTGAACCTCAACGTCGGGTCGAGCTGCTCAATCACCTCCCCCACAAAGCCCTCCTCCCGCCCCAGCGAGGGGGTGAAGTCGGCCGTTGAACGACGGATTCCGATGGCCACGCAGTAGGTCGGAATCGAGCCGAAGATCGGCTCTTCGCGCCGAATTGCATGGCGTTTCCCGCCCGAAAAGAGGTCAAAAGAGTCGCTTTGGCCGACATACTCCTGCGCCTGACGAGCCACGCAACGGATTCCGTTGCCGCACATCTCGGCCTCCGAGCCGTCGGTATTAAACATTCGCATGCCGAACGTATCTTCGACCCGAACGGTCAGCAACAGCCCATCCGTCTTACCTACCTCACGGCACAGACGCGCCACCAGCACCCGATGCTCGGCCAACCGTTCGAGTTCGGGCTGACGCACGGCGTCGAACATCAGGAAGCGATTTCCCGACCCGTGACAAAGTATGTATTTTGTAGTCAGCATCTTTGCGTATTTCGCCCCAATTTACAGGGCGCTTTATGTTTCAAAATTACGAATTTCTGCGGAAAAACCGATTGATTTCGGGAAAATTTGCGTAAAATTGCAGAAAATAATCCGATTTATGACCGAAAAATTCATCATGGCCGGCACTACGCCCCTCCACGTTTGCGACTCAGGCGTGGGCGAGAAGTGCCTCGTTTTACTACACGGCTACCTGGAGTCGATGCTCGTTTGGGAGGATTTCATCCCCCTGCTCTATAAAAAGGTGCGCGTGGTGACGCTCGACCTGCCCGGACACGGCATCTCGGTCGTCGAGGGGAGGTGCCACACGATGGATTATCTGGCCGACGTCGTGGCCGAGGCGCTATCGGCACTTGGCGTAGAGCGCTTTACAGTGGTCGGCCACTCGATGGGCGGCTATGTGGCACTGGCCCTTGCAGAGCGCCATCCCGAGCGGCTGGAGGGGCTTGTCCTGCTCAGCTCGACCCCCAACCCCGATACGGAGCTGAAAAAGGAGAACCGTCGGCGCGAAATTGCGCTCGTTCAAAGCGGCAAGAAGGAGCTGCTGGCCCGCGTAGCCCCCGCCGCAGGTTTTGCGGCCGAGAATCGTGCACGATTGAAGGATCAGATCGAGGATCTCACGGAGCAGGTACACGTTACCGAGGACGAAGGAATCGTGGCGCTTCTGAACGGCATGATCGAACGCAAGGATCAAAACGAGATGCTTCGCCAATCGACCGTAAAACAACTCTTTATCCTCGGTCGCAAGGACGAATACATCACCGAGGAGGTGGCTCGGGCGATGGTTGAGAACCATCCGCAGGCCGAGATTGCGTGGCTCGACAATTCAGGACACATGGGCTTCATCGAAGAGCCGGAACGCACGGCCGAGGCACTGCTGAAATTTATGGCTTTTGCGTGCGAAAATGTTGAACAAACGGAATAAAAAACCTATCTTTGCAACCAATTAACAACAACCTATAAAAAAGCACTGAACAATATGGAATTTGAAGGAACCGTATATCGAATCATGCCCATCACGAAGGGCACGTCGGCGCGTGGCGACTGGCAGCGTCAGGATGTGATTTTCGACTACTCGGACGGGGGCAACTTTACGCGCAAGATGTGCGTGACGTTCTTCAACCGTCCCGACGATGTAGCCAAGCTCCGCGAGGGTGCTCGCTACCAGGTGTCGGTCAATATCGACGCTCGTGAGTACAACGGTCGCTGGTTCACCGACATCCGCGCCTGGCGTCTGCAACCCGTCGTAGAGCAGGAGGCCGCTCCGCAGGCCGCCCCGACTATGCCTGACCTGCCGCCCCTGACGGCCGAGCCGACCTACGCCGCCGCTCCCGCCCAGGAGGTGGACGACCTGCCCTTCTAACGAAAGGCTCAAAAGTAAAAACAAGCAGGAGAAGTTGCCGAGCAACTTCTCCTGTCTGTTTTTGAAAGAGATTAAAGAAAGTAAAGAGCTTAAGGAACTTAACGAATTCTAAATTCTACATTTTGAATTTTAATTTCTCTCTCCTCTTTGCTCTTTCCTCTTTTTAGAAGCTGTTTGAATTTGTTTGCGAAATTATTTTATAGGCTGTTTTGTG
>CAYOEE010000102.1:0-5635 GCA_964402935.1 uncultured Alistipes sp.
CGAAGTCCGAAAAAGCGGAGTTTACTAAGTGTAAATGAGCATTTTGAGGGCAAGCGCAACGCCAAAATCACCTTGTTAGGCAACTTCCTCCAAATTGCAGGTACACTCCCAAAGAGGTACGTTCGTCCGTTAGTAGTACTTTACCGCCGTCCCCTCAATGGCCGAAATCAGGTTATTGGCCACCGACGAAGCGCCGATGCGGAACAGATCGGGCGTAAGCCACTCCTTGCCCAAGATCTCCTCCACGATCGTATAGTAGAGCGCAGCATCCTCGGCCGTGCGAACGCCTCCGGCCGCCTTGAAGCCGATCTTCTTACCCGTCTTCTCGTAGTAATCGCGAATCGCTTGGCACATCACCACCGCAGCCTCCGGCGTAGCGGCTACGTCGATCTTACCCGTCGAGGTCTTCACAAAGTCGGCACCGGCAAACATCGAGAGCAGCGAAGCCTTGCGGATCAGCTCG
Organism: uncultured Alistipes sp.; assembly: GCA_964402935.1. Lineage (GTDB taxonomy): Bacteria > Bacteroidota > Bacteroidia > Bacteroidales > Rikenellaceae > Alistipes. The sequence goes on from CAYOEE010000102.1 coordinate 464, forward strand.
GGGGTTTTCAAAGCACCCGACTCGATAATCACCTTCAGCACCACATCCTCGGTGCACTCCTCGCGCAACATGGCGACCTCCGAAGCGGCCTCGTTGTACTCGCCCGTGAGCATATGACCCACGTTCATCACGATGTCAATCTCATCGGCACCATTCTCCACAGCCATGGCAATCTCCAGCGCCTTGACCTCCAGGAAGGTCTGCGAAGCAGGGAAGCCACCCGCCACGCTCGTAATGCGCATCGGCGTGCCATCCACGGCCAGACCCACCGTCTCGACAAACGAGGGATAGACGCAGATCGAGGCCACGTTGGGGATATGGGGATATTTCTGATAGAACTCCGCCGCCTTCGAGGCAAAGGCCGTCACCGACTCCACCGAATCGTTGCACGAGAGGGTCGTGAGATCAATGGTCGAGTAGCAGAACTTATAGACCTCGGTCGTGCAGTTCTTCTTGGCTGCCTCCTTGATGCGGGCAACCTCCTGATCCACCTGCTCCACGCTCCAGGCGGGTGCATATTCATTGAGCTGATTGATGTACATACATTTCGCTTTTAAGGTACTTTACAAAGATAGAAAATTTTTTGCAAAGAGCGTGCTATCGACGCTAAAAAAATGCGAATCAAACCTTTTCGCAAACGAAGATACCTATAAAAGAAGCGGGGATGCAACTTGCACCCCCGCCGTTGGATATTCAAATCTCAATTTCGAATCCTCAATTTCGAATTCTGAATCAACCCTGCTTTGTAGGCTTTTCCTCCTCGCAGTTCGGCATAGTCTGCAAGCAGCCTCTGCGCTCACTCCGCAGCGTCGGTTCTAAATTTTGAATTTGAATTAAGCCTCCATGATGGTCTTCAGCAGAACATCCTTAGCAGCCTTCTCGGCCAGCTCCGGAGCCTTGGCAATAGCCGACTTCAGCTGAGCCTTAGCCGTAGCTACCTGACCCTCCTTGGCAGCGATAACAGCGCGGAGGTAATCAGCGTCAGCCGACGTCTCGTTGGCAATAGCCTTCTTGGCAGCAGCCAGGTCGTTGTTCATTACATAAGCCAAAGCGGCGTTGTAACCCTCGAGCTGAGCGGCAGCAGCCTGGTAGTTACCCTCGGCAGCAGCAACAGCAGCCTTAGCCTCAGCGTCAGCGGCAGCAGCATACTTCTTGGCAGCCTCCGTGTTACCGTTAGCCAGGTTAGCCAGCAGCAGGTTCTTGTTCAGGTCAGCCGACGAATCAACCTTGGCAGCCTTCTCAAATGCCTTCAGAGCCTCAGCCTTCTCACCGGCCTTCGTCAGAGCAACACCGAGGTTGTTCCATACGCGGGCGTCGTTGGGATACTGCTTAGCAGCCTCCTTGAGGAAAGCAACAGCCTGCTCGGGCGTCTTAGCCAGCTCCTGAGCCGTGAAGAGATACTCCTCAACGGTCATCTCCTGACCCTGGTTAGCAGCAGCCATCAGCTCAACGTCCGTCTTACCCTGAATGTCGGTGCTGTTCACGATCTGAGCACGACGCAGCTCGGGAAGCACGTCATCCTTCAGCTCACCGTAAACCGACGAGAGGTTCTTGATCTCAGCCTCACGCTCAGCGGGCGAGTTGTAGAGGCTCAGTACCTGAAGAATCAGGTTCTTGTCCTTGATATCCGAAGCGGCAACCATCTCCTTGAAGCCGTCCCAGTCCTCACCATAAGCAGCGGCATCTACATCCAGACCCGTCTCCTCGAGCACCTTGGCTACAACCTCCTTCGACGACTCGCTACGAGCCTTCGAGAGCTTGTCGTTGAACTTCTCCGGACCATCGGGCGAAGCGTAACCCTTCACGGCGATGTTCTGCGTAGCACGGTCGTTGCCGAGCTTCTCATCTACGTCAGCCTTGAAAGCGTCCAGGTCAGCAGCAGCCTGGTTCTTCTTCGTTACCTTCGACGAGTTGATGGCGTAGAGCAGGTCGGTCTTGTTAACAACCGTCGTTACGCGCTTGTAGTTGTTGGCCATGTTCTCCATCAGGTCACCGTACTTGATGTCCTTCTGCAGCGTATTCAGACCGTAAGCAACCACGAGGCCGAACTCACGCTCGATGGCGTTCTTGGCAGCAGCGTCCGTACCGGCGAGGATAGCAGCCTCCTCCTTGGTCGGGATAGCGCCGTTGTTCAGGTTCACCAGCGTGAACTCCTTGCACTTACCCTTCGGGCACTTAACCTCGGCACGCATCTGCAGAGCGCACTCATCCATACGCTCGTCGTAGGGGAACTCAACGTGCATCGTGTAGTTACCACCGTTCGTCTTGTCAACTACGGCGTAGTTCTCGTCCACCTTCGAACCCTGGAAGTACTTCGTCTGACCGGCAACCTCACCGCCCTCGAATACGAGAACCGGCGTTACCTTCAGGACAGCCTTCTTGTTAAAATACTCAACCGGGAAGGTTACGTTTACATCGGCAGCGATCACACCATTGTTCAGAACCAGAATCTCAGGCGTGCAGGTTACCTTAACCTCGTCCTGGGCCTTGGCCATCTTCTTGAAGCAATTGCAGCTCGAGAAAGCCAGCGCGGCAGCTACGAGCACCACGCTCAGTTTCATGAAGTTTTTCATAATTTGTTTGTTTATTAAAGTGTTTTGTGTTTGAGTTTTCTACAACTGTTTGCGCGTCAAACGCAAATATAAAAAAAGTACTCGAAAAATACTACTCTTTTCGCTCGAAAAAAATCATTTCCGAGTACTTTTTTTCGTCGAGCGACTATTTACGGTCGCTCTTCTCGCGACGGGGACGATCGCCACGCTCGGGGCGGGGACGACGCTCACGCTCCACGTAACCCTCCGGCTTCGGCAGGAGAGCCTTGCGCGAGAGGCGGAGCTTGCCGGTCTTCTCGTCCAGGCCGATGAGCTTCACGTCGATCTCGTCACCCTCCTTGATGCCGGTCTCCTCCATCGTCTCGAAGCGCTTGTAGTCGATCTCCGAGATGTGCAGCAGGGCATCCTTGCCGGGCATGATCTCCACGAAAGCACCGAAAGCGACGATCGAACGCACCTTACCGTGGTACGTCTCACCCACCTCGGGGATAGCCACGATAGCCTTGATGCGGGCCAGAGCGCCGTCGAGCGACTCCTTATCCACACCGAAGATATCCACGATACCCTTCTCATCCACCTCCGTGATGGTGATGGTCGTCTGCGTGGTCTTCTGAATATCCTGGATCACCTTACCGCCCGGGCCGATCACGGCACCGATCATATCCTGCGGGATGGTGATCTGTACGATGCGGGGAACGAACTCGCGGTAATCCTCACGCGGCTCGGCAATCGTCTCGGTCAGCTTGCCGAGGATGTGCAGACGACCCTGACGGGCCTGCTCCAGAGCGGCAGCCAGCACCTCATACGACAGACCATCGACCTTGATATCCATCTGCGTGGCGGTGATACCGTCCTTCGTACCGGTTACCTTGAAGTCCATATCGCCCAGGTGGTCCTCATCGCCCAGGATATCCGACAGCACGGCCCACTTACCCGTGGCCGAGTCCGAAATCAGGCCCATGGCGATACCCGAAACGGGCTTCTTGAGCTTCACTCCGGCATCCATCAGGGCCAGCGTACCGGCGCAAACGGTAGCCATCGACGACGAACCGTTCGACTCGAGGATATCCGAAACAACGCGCACAGCGTAGGGATTCTCCTCGCCCAGCGGAATCATCGGCTTCAGAGCGCGCCATGCCAGATGGCCGTGGCCGATCTCACGACGCGACAGACCGCGCGTGGGGCGGGCCTCACCGGTCGAGAACGGGGGGAAGTTGTAGTGCAGCACGAACTGCTCCGTACCCTGTACGAGCACCTCGTCCTTCACCTTCTCGTCGAGCTTCGTACCGAGCGTTACGGTCGTCAGCGACTGCGTCTCACCACGCGTGAAGATGGCCGAACCGTGGGCGCAGGGCAGGTAGCCTACCTCGCACCAAATGGGGCGAATCTCGTCCGTGCGACGGCCGTCGAGGCGCTTGCCCTCGTCGAGGATCATGTTGCGCATGGCCTTCTTCTGCACGTCGTCGTGGAAATATTTGTGGATCAGGACAGCCTTCTCCTCCAGTTCCTCCTCCGTGAAGCGAGCCGCAAACTCGGCCTCCAGGTTATTGAAAAGCTCCTCACGCTCGTGCTTCATCGTACCGCTCGTAGCGATGGCGTAAGCCTTGTCGTAAAGCTCCGAGATGATCGTCTGACGCAGCTCCTCGTCGTTGGTCTCGTGGCAGTACTCGCGCTTTACATCCTTACCCAGCTCCTTCGAAAGCTCGATCTGTACGGCGCAGTGCTTCTTGATCTCCTCGTGAGCGAACTTAATGGCACCGAGCATAACCTCCTCCGATACCTCCTTCATCTCACCCTCGACCATCAGGATGTTGTCGATCGTACCGCCGACCATGATATCCAGGTCGCACTCCTCCATCTCCGAGAAGCCCGGGTTGATCTTGTACTCACCGTTCTTGCGAACTACGCGAACCTCCGAGATCGGGCCACCGAACGGAATATCCGATACGGCCAAGGCAGCCGAAGCGGCCAGACCGGCCAGGGCATCGGGCTGAATATCCTTCTCGGCCGAGATCAGGTTTACGGTTACGAATACCTCGGCATGGTAATCTGCCGGGAAGAGGGGGCGCAGGGCGCGGTCGATCAGACGAGCCGTCAGCACCTCGCTATCGTTTGCCTTACCTTCACGCTTCATAAAACCACCCGGGTAGCGACCACAAGCGGCGTACTTCTCCTTGTACTCGACCTGAAGGGGCATAAAATCAGTGTCGGGTTTTGCATCCTTGGCGGCCACTACCGTACCGAGGAGCATCGTGCCGCCCATCTTGACGACCACCGCACCGTCGGCCTGCTTGGCCAGCTTGCCCGTTTCGATCTCGATCACGCGACCATCTTCGAGCGTAATCTCCTTACGGACAGCATTGTACAGCTTCTTTTCTTCCATGATTGTTTCTTTTTCCTATTGTGTTGTGTTTTGTTTGTTTCTTTACGAAAATGAAGGCAACCCCTGCTTCGGCAGGGAATTGCCCTCATCTCTTCCTCGCGGATTACTTGCGGAGGTTCAGCTTCTTCACGATAGCACGGTAGCGCTCGATGTCCACTGCCTTCAAGTACTCCAGCAACTGACGACGCTTACCGATCATACGCAACATAGCGCGCTGCGTACCGAAGTCGTGACGGT
>CAYOEE010000103.1:0-5634 GCA_964402935.1 uncultured Alistipes sp.
GCCACAAAAAAGCTGTAAAATCATTTCGCAAACAAATTTAAACAGCTTCTTAGTTTATGCGGAATCTTCCGCACATCCTTTAGAAGCCCCGACTGGAATAACACCCATTCGGGGCTTTTTTGCAGTGAGCCCTCTATACTCGCTCCTTTCGCTCAGAGTCCATAAAAAAAGTACATCGGAATCCGCAGATCCCGATGCCTTCACACAATCCATCAAATGTCACCCAATATTCGGTCGGATCATTCCCGAGCGAAAGTCGCCAAGTGAGGGAAAATCCTACTTCGTGTGGTACATTACGACAATGCAAAAGTAGGAAATTTATACCAAAATGCCACGAAAAGGCATATCCCGATTGCTGATTAACAGGGTTTGAAAATCAGTGTTTTATGAATTTTTGATTCCCCTATACAAAAAAAGTGCACCTCGCCTTTATCGGTTTTTGGCCGTGCGGCACGCCTCGCAGAGCTTCTCGAAGTGGTCTGCGAAGGTCTCCTCGTTCCTGAGCTGCAATTTGCCACGGAGGAAGTTGCGCTGGTTGTAGTAGGTCTTGGGGCTGATGTTCTGCACCATGCAGATGGCCGACTTGGTCATATCGAGGCAGATCATGTTGTAGATCGAGATCTCGCGGTCGGTCAGTTGCGGGTAGCTGCTACGTAGGAAATCGACCACCCCCGGCTCGCGCATGTTGAGGATGTCCTCAAAGATCCACGATACACCCATCTCCGACTCGGCGCTGAAGAGGGCCGTTACTTTGCGCGAAAGGGTCTCGGTCTTGTGGTTGTAGAGCAGAATAGTATCCAGCATGGTGCGCAGGAACTCGACACGTCGGTCGATCACGCCTTGATCAACCCCTGCACGCGGGCGAGCCAGCTCGGTGAGGTAGGCCTGGCGGAGGGCGATCACCGACTCACGATACTCGGCAATCTCCTGCGTGTGGCACATATTGAGCTTTTTGCGACGATCTCGACGCCACAGGATAAAGAAAATCAAGGCCAAGATGAGCAACGCAACAAATACCCAGTGGGCGTAGATGTGTTGGTTGAGTGCATGGTTCTGCTCCTCGAGGTAGGAGCAGAGCGAACGACCGCGCAGGCTGGGCAGGGGCGAGTATTTCTCGGCACGATACATCGAATCGACCGTGCGCAGGGCGCGGCTTTTGTGCAGGAACGCATTTTCGTAATCCCCGATGGTGGCATCGTATTCGCCCGAAAGCCACTCGTTGTGGATGTTCCAATGGCAGAAGGTTTGGTCGTAGAGCGCTTCGCGGCGCTGTTGCTCCTCGGCATCGACGATGCGCGATTGGAGGAACATCGAGGCGCTGTCATACTGCTTCAGGCGCAGGTACGAAAGAGCCATGCCGTAGAAATAGTCGCTCGGCATCTCGCCGTGGCAATAGCGGTCTGCACCTTGATGGAACAGGTCGATCGCTTCGCGGTACTGCTTGTTCTCGATCAGGGTGGTCGCCTCGGCACGCAGGAGGTAGATTTGCGCCATCGTATCCTGCAACTCGCGGGCAAGCTCCCAGGCACGTTCGCGGTAGCGCTTGGCGGTTGCTCGGTTGTGCATGGCGTTGTAATCGACCGAAAGACCCATCAACCCGCGCAGGATAAAGGGGCGATGCCCCACCTGCTCAAAGCATTTTACGGCCTCCTCAAAGCACTCGACGCCGGAACGGAGGTGGTACTGCTTGCGGTAGAGTCCGCCGATGGCCGCCATGATGCGCCCGCGCAGCAGCAGATCGTCGCATTGGCGCACCGCAAGTTCGGCTTCGACATAATGCGCCATGGCTTCGGGCAGGAGGTTCTTTTCGCGGTAGGAGTGACCTGCGTAGAAGTAGGCTCGGGCACGGTAGCGAGCCGGTTTCTCGTGGCGGACATAATAGGTCAGCGCCTCTTCCAGCAGGCTGTCGGGATAGGTCGGGTTGGGTTGTTCGATGTAGTATTGCGCCTCGAGCAGGGCACGTCGAGCGATCCATTCCGACCGCTTGGTGCGGGCGGGGTCGATCGTTCGGAGTATCCGAAGGGCGCTATCCGGTTGCTCGGCCAGGCAAGCCTCCGCTTGCAAAAGCAGGTTCTCCGTGGGTGTCGGGCAGCAAGCGGCCACACACACGATCACGCAGAGCGATATAAGCAAACGGTGCATCTTTCCCTGAATTTTCCAACTTACAAAGTTAGCGCTTTTTTCGGGAATTCAAAATAGGGTGAAAATATTGGCGGGTGGACTTTTTTTACTACCTTTGTTTGCAACTATCGAACATTCACCATGAAACGATTTCTCCCTGCAGGCGCCGTGATTGCCCTGCTCCATACTGCGGAATGTGTTTCCGCCCCATCGACGGCGTTGCAGCGTATGCCGCTTAAGTTCCTCACGGTTGGCGAAGATCACACCCTGCACCATCTGTTGGGCGTAACGATTGTGCTTTGTGCCCTGGTGCTGGGTTACTGCTTCGGCATACGCTACCAGCGCAGGAAGCGGTTGGAGAGCGATGCGCCGAGTGGGCAGGATAAAACTCTGACGCGCGATGAGACGACAGCCTCCGAGGGGATGCCGGAGGAGCTTCATGAGGAGACCGTGTCGGTCGAGCAGGAGGCTGCGGAGAACTCGACGGAAACGCCGGCGGCACAACCGCACAAGGAGGTGGTGATTGATCCGGCCTTCATCGCCGAGGCGCGTGCGGTGGTTGCCCGACATCTCGACGATGCCGATTGGACGATCGAGGCCTTTGCGCACGAAATGCACCTTTCGCAGCAGGTCTTCTCGAACCGGCTGCGCGACCAAACGGGGCAGCTGCCCAATGAATTGATTCGCCAAATGCGCATGGAGGAGGCTTGCCGCCTGATCCGCGAGGGATCCTACGATATTTCGACCATCTGCGGCATGGTGGGCTATGCCGACCCGAAATATTTCACGCGCGTCTTTAAGAAGCAGTACGGCATTCCGCCCTCGAAATACCGCGAACAACTCCAAGACGAGAGTGGTATCGGTGCTTGATTTCAATGAGAGTCCGCCAACCGCATCGCCCAGCCGTGGTCGCACTGTTTTTTTTGGGGTAGCGTGTTTTGTGAAAACTACTGATACAGCTCGTTGAGCAGGGCCGCCAGGCGCAGACCGCCCAGCAGGAGTTGCTGCTCGATAACCGGCGTCATGGCGTTGATATAGTCGTAGGAGATTTTCGCGCCCTCGGGGGTCACTTCGTAGATCTTTTTGGTGATGGCTACGGTCTGTGCGAACCACTCCTCGGGCGTGCCCTGCTGTACCTGCTCGGCAAAAGCCTCCGTCACGCGGTCGATGTTCCACTGCCACTCCGAGTAGCTCCAATTGTGGGCCGACTCGACAAGCGACGAGTCCCAGATCGAGTGCAGGTTCGTCTCGCGGTTGAAGAAGAGCACCGGCACGCCATTACCGCCACGGTCGGTCGAGCGACCGGCGTGCATCGGGCAGTGCAGGTCACCCACGAGGTGGATCAACATCCTGAGGCCGTCGAAATGCTCCTTCTCGCTCCACTTGCCGCGCTCGATCTCCTTCGTGATCGAGGCAATGGCCGTCAGCAGATCCCCCTGCGGGTGGCGGGGTTGCGTTTCGAGCGTCTCGCCCTCGTCGATATTCATGTAGTGCCACGTCTTGGAGTAGGCGTATTCGGGCGTATTGCTGGCATTGTCCATCCAGTTTGCGTAATAGACCAGCGAGCGACCACCCAGGACGGCACCCACCTTCTCGGCAGCCGCAGGCGTAAGGTGACATTCGGCGATATAAGCCACCACATCGTGCCCCTTCTGTCCCCAGGCAAAGGCGTTGAGCGAGAGCGTTACGCCCAGCATCAATAACAGCAGTTTCTTCATTTCGGTATCGTTTTAGTTGTTTGTTTATTGGTTCATTGTGACGAGGAACTCCTCGTTCGTCTCCGAGAGACTCATCTGCTTCTGCAAGAACTCCATAGCCTCCACGGGGGTCATGTCCGAGAGATACTTGCGCAATACCCAGGTGCGGTTCATCACCTCGCGCGGCAACAAAAGATCCTCGCGGCGCGTACTCGACGCAATGGGATCGACGGCCGGATAGATGCGCTTGTTGGCCAGGCGACGATCGAGCTGAAGCTCCATGTTACCCGTACCCTTGAACTCCTCGAAGATCACCTCGTCCATCTTCGAACCGGTGTCGAGCAGGGCCGTGGCGATGATCGTCAGCGAACCGCGCTCCTCCGTATTGCGGGCAGCACCGAAGAAGCGCTTGGGCTTGTGCAGAGCATTGGCATCCACACCACCCGAAAGTACCTTGCCCGAAGCGGGTTGCACGGAGTTGTAGGCGCGCGCCAGGCGAGTGATCGAGTCGAGGAAAATCACCACATCGTGGCCGCACTCCACCATGCGCTTGGCCTTTTCGAGCACCATCTCGGCCACCTTGACGTGGCGCGAGGCCTGCTCGTCGAAGGTCGAAGCCACCACCTCGGCCTTGACGTTACGAGCCATCTCGGTCACCTCCTCGGGGCGCTCATCAATCAGCAGCACAATCATATAGACCTCCGGATGGTTATCGGCAATGGCGTTGGCAATCGACTGCAGGAGCATCGTTTTACCCGTCTTGGGCTGTGCCACGATCAGTGCACGCTGTCCCTTGCCGATGGGCGAGAAGAGATCGACTACGCGGTTCGAAAGCGAGTTGTGTCCGTTGCCCGTCAGGCAGAACTTCTCGCTCGGGAACAAGGGCGTCAGGTACTCGAACTGTACGCGGTCGCGTACAAATTCGGGTTTAAGACCGTTAATCTCATCAACGCGCACCAGAGGGAAGTACTTCTCGCCCTCACGCGGCGGACGGATCGAGCCGCTGACCGTATCGCCCGACTTGAGGCCGAAAAGTTTGATCTGCGAGGGTGAAACATAGACATCATCGGGCGAATTGAGGTAGTTGTAGTCGGCCGAGCGGAGGAATCCGTAGCCATCCTGCATGATCTCCAGCACGCCCTCACCTTCGATTTCACCCACAAAGTCATCCTTTGTGATCACCTCCTCGTCAAGGGCCGTGCGGTGAATCGGTTGCCAGCGCTGTGCGGTGGGCGCGGTCGGGGTTGTCTCGGGTGCCGTTGCCTCCGTGGCAGCCTCCTGTGCCGACTCCGTCGCGGGATGTTCCGCGCGTTCTGTCGGCTCGGTGCGCTGCTTGGGTTTGCGACCACGACGGCGCTGCTCGTGCGGCATCTGTTCGTCGTGATGCGTCGTCGTTTCGTGCTCCTGCGGAGCTTCGGATGCGGGCGCGGATTCAGTCGTAGCGCTTTGAGCCTCAGTGGGTTCATTTGCTACTGCCAGTTGCAGGCGAGGTCTGCGACCGCGACGCTTCGGAGTTTCGGTTGCAACGGCCTCCTGCGGCTGCTCGGCAGGAGCTTTCTCCTGCTTTTGGGGAGCTCCACCGGAAATTTGACGAATCAACTCACTGCGCCGCAGGCGGGCATCAATACCGAGTGCCTTGGCGATTTGTTTCAACTCGGGCAGACTTTTCGCCTCGAGTGCTTCCATTTCATGCATATCTTATCGGGCTTATTGTTTCAGGATTTCAAGACCGAACGAGTGTTCGGCGTTCAGATTCAGATGCAAAGATAATACAAAAATCGAAAAAACAAAAAACAAACAACTAAAAACGGCACGG
>CAYOEE010000104.1:0-5626 GCA_964402935.1 uncultured Alistipes sp.
TCCTGAAGGAGGTACGCGAGGTGCTGGCCTCGATCGACGACTTCTCGCTGGAGCACACCGAGGAGGTGGTGCACGCCTGGATTCAGGAGAAGGGCTACGGCATGGGCCAGGTGATGAATACGCTGCGTCTGGCGCTCGTAGGTGCCGGCAAGGGACCGGGCATGTACGACGTGACGGCCTTCATCGGCAAGGAGGAGTGCCTGAAGCGTATCGACAACCTCTTTGCAAACTTAACACCTGCCGAATAAGATGATTACGATCGAACAAGAGGTTTGGGGCATGACCCCCGAAGGCGAGGGTATCATCCGCTACACGATGCGCAACGAAAGCGGCGCTTCGGTACAGCTCTCGAACTACGGCGCGACGATCCTTTCGGTCGTAGTTCCCGACCGCGAGGGCAAGCTGGCCGATGTATGCCTGGGTTACAAGACGCCTGAAGGTTATTTCTTCGATGGGCCGGCCATGGGTAAGAGTGTAGGTCGCTTTGCCAACCGCATCGCACTGGGTCGTCTGGAGATCGAGGGTGAGAAGTATCAGCTGGAGATCAACAACGGCCGCAACCACCTGCACGGTGGCACGAAAAACTTTGCCAACCGCGTGTGGGAGAGTCGCGTGGAGACAAACCGCGTCGTCATGTCGCTCACCTCGGAGGATGGCGACCAGAAGTTCCCGGGCGAGTTGAACGTGGAGGCCATCTTCGACTTCGACGAGGAGAACCAGCTCGAGATCACCTACCTGGCCAAGACCGATCGCACGACGGTAGCCAATCTGACGAACCACATCTACTTCAACCTCGACGGCGAGGGTAGCGGCACGATTCACGACCACGAACTGCAACTCAACACCTCGCGCACGCTCGAGATGAACGAATTCCAGATTCCGACGGGCGAGTGGCTCGACGTGAAGGGCACGGCGCAGGATTTCCTGACGTTCCGTCGCATCGGTGACGGCTTGGAGTCGGATTTCAACCACATCCGCGACTTCAAGGGCTACGACCATCCCTTCCCGATCGACGGGTGGAAGCTCCATATCCTGGGTGAGGTGGGTGCTTTGCGCTCGACGAAGTCGGGTCGCATGGTCAAGGTACTCTCCTCGCAACCGAGCGTAATGATCTACACGGGTAACTGGCTTGCAGGATCGCCCGAGAAGAAGTCGGGCGGCCACTACGAGGACTACGCCGGTGTAGCCATCGAGTGCCAGAACTACCCCGATGCACCGAATCAGCCCTCGTTCCCGAATGCCTACCTGCACCCCGGGGAGCTGTACTGTGAAAAGATCGTCTATCGCTTCGAGACGTTCGAGTAAAAGAGGCCCGATCGAATATAAAAGCTGTTCTGTATGGAGCAGCTTTTTTGTTAGCGTATAATCTACCCTAACAAAATCGGCCACCGAAGAGCACACAAGGCCGATTCGGGGGCATAGTTAGCGTAAAATCTACGATAAGTTTGCAAAAAACGTTTTTTTCGGTTAATTTTACAAAAGAAAAGCGGTAAAACACGGATGCCCGTACAGACCAACCAATCCCTTTCGGTCGATTGTGCCGTTTTCGGGTTTGACGGCGAGTCGCTCAAGGCCTTGCTGATCGAACGCCCGACCTACAACACGCTGGATCGGCTGAAGCTGCCCGGGTCGATGATTCTCGAAAACGAGACCCTGCCCGAGGCGGCCTACCGTGTATTGGAGGAGGCCACGGGGTTGCGCAAGCGGGATCTGTACCTCAAGCAGATGGAGATATTCTCCGACCCAAATCGCGTTAGGGGTGAGGAGCTGGAGTGGATCAACCGCCGACACGGTATTCGCACGGAGCGCGTCGTGACGGTGGGTTTTTATGCCCTCCTCAAGCTCGATCATCGCACCACCGACTACACCTCCTCGAAGGGGGCACGCTGGGTCGAGATCGATGCCATCCAGCGCCTGGCCATGGACCACAAGGAGATTCTTTCGACCGCGCTGGGACACCTTTGCCGCGAAATGCAGCAATCGCCCGTAGCCTTTGAGCTGCTACCGAAGAATTTCACGATTCGCGCCTTGCAACGACTCTTTGAGGCTACGCTGGGCATCGAGATCGACAACCGCAACTTCCGCAAGAAGATGCTTTCTTCGGGATTTCTCCACGCCACGGGCGAGAAGGAGCAGGGTGTGGCTCACAAGCCGGCCGAATACTACACCTTCGACCGCTCGGCCTACCGACGCGCCGTGAAGGATAAGCTGAGGATGAATTGGGTTTAGACAAAACTCAATGCAAAATGCAAAATTCAGAATTTAGAATTTAGAATTTAGGATTAACAGATAACGACCGTTTTTGATTTTAGGGGAGCAGATTTTCACGTTCGGGAAGTATGGCGCGGATGGGCTGTACCGGGCGTACTGCCCATTCGAGGCGTGCGAGCGAACGAGGAAATATGCCGCATAAAATCGAAAACAAAAAAACTACAACCTATGAGCAAAAAAAGTTTAGGTATTGATGTCGGTTCATCGTCGGTGAAGGTTTCGCTGATGGACATTGAGACGGGCGCATGTGTCGCCTCCTCGACCAATCCGAGCCAGGAGATGCCCATTGACGCCCTCAAAAGCGGCTGGGCCGAGCAAGACCCCGAAATGTGGTGGAAATATGCCGTAGAGGGTATTCAGAAAATTGCTGCCGAACATCCGATGAAGGAGGTGGCCGCCATCGGCATCACCTACCAGATGCACGGCTTAGTGGCCTTGGACAAGGAGCAGAAGCCCCTGCGCAAGGCGATCATCTGGTGCGACTCGCGTGCCGTGGAGATCGGTGCGGAGGCTCTGGAGGCCATCGGCCGCGACTTCTGCCTGGAGCACGCCCTCAACTCGCCGGGTAACTTCACCGCCTCGAAGTTGGCGTGGGTGAAGCGCAACGAGCCGGAATTGTTCGCCAAGATCGACAAATTCATCCTTCCGGGTGACTACATCGCCTACCGCCTTTCGGGCAAGGTTTCGACCTCCGTAAGCGGTCTTTCGGAGCAGATTCTCTGGGACTTCAAGGAGGAGAAGCGTGCCGACTTCGTCACCGACTACTACGGTATTCCGCAGGAGATGATTCCCGAAGCGGGTGTTTCGATCGGTGTGGAGGCCACGACCGATGAGGCCACCGAAGAGCTGCTGGGTATTCCTGCCGGTACGCCCATTTCGTACCGCGCCGGCGACCAACCCAACAACGCCTTCTCGCTCAACGTTATGGAGGCCGGTGAGATTGCTGCCACGGGTGGCACGAGCGGCGTGGTCTATGGTGTGGTCGATACCCCCAAGGCCGATCCCCTCTCGCGCGTGAATACCTTTGTACATGTTAATCACGCGCCCGAAACGCCTCGCTACGGCATCCTGCTCTGCATCAATGGCACGGGCATCCTCAACTCGTGGATACGTCGCAACGTGGTCCAGCAGACGCTCGATTATGTCGAGATGAATACCCTCGCCGAGCAGGCTCCCGCAGGTTCGGACGGTTTGGTGGTACTCCCCTTCGGCAACGGCGCCGAGCGCGTCCTGGAGAACCGCACGACGGGTGCTGCGGTGGTCGGCATCGACCTGAACCGTCACACGACGGCTCACATCCTGCGTGCCGCGCAGGAGGGTATCGCCTACTCGTTCCGCTACGGCATCGACCTGATGCGCGAGTTGGGACTGAAGCCCGATGTGATTCGTGCCGGCAAGGCCAATCTGTTCCTCTCGCCGCTGTTCCGTCAAACGCTCTCGACGCTCACGGGTGCCCGCATCGAGCTTTTCAACACGGACGGTTCGCTGGGCGCTGCGCGTGGTGCAGCCCTCGGTGCCGGTTTCTACGCTTCGCGCGAGGAGGCCTTCGCGTCGCTGAAGTGTCTGGAGGTTGTCGAGCCGCGCGAGGAGGATCGTGAGGCTCTCGAAAAGAGCTACGCCAAGTGGAAGGCCGAGGTGGAAAACCGAATTAAAAATTAAGAATTTAGAATTCAAAATTTAGAATTAGAATTTTAGAAGCTGTTTGAATTTGTTTGCGAAATTATTTTATAGGCTGTTTTGTGGCTATTCTTTCGGGTGATTTGAGGCGCATAGGGGTTCCTATGTAACGAGAATCAGCCGAAAAAAGAGTCGTAAACAGCATAAAAGAATGAAGTAAATAAATTTAAAACAGTTTCTTAAGGCGGGAAAGGCTGGAAAAGGTTTTACCTCAAGCACCTTTAAGCACCCTTAAGGCACTTTAAGAAACCCTATTCCGTGGCCGTCAGCACCGCCCACCGTTCAAGAAAAGTAATTTAAACCAATAACTTAAAACACATTACAACTATGGCAAAACAGTATTTCCCCGAGATTGGTAAGATCCAGTTCGAGGGCAAGGAGTCGAAGAACCCGATGGCATTCCATTACTACAACCCCGAGCAGGTGGTAGCCGGCCGCAAGATGAAGGATTGGTTGCGCTTCTCGATGGCTTGGTGGCACACGCTCTGCGCCGAGGGTGCCGATCAGTTTGGTGGTGGCACGAAGAAGTTCCCGTGGAACGAGTCGGCCTGCCCGCTGGAGCGCGCCAAGGCTAAGATGGATGCCGGTTTCGAGTTCATGCAGAAGATGGGCATCGAGTACTACTGCTTCCACGATGTCGATCTCATTGACGAGGATCCCGATCCGAAGAAGTATGAGGAGAACCTGAAGGCCATCGTGGCTTATGCCAAGGAGAAGCAGGCCGAGACGGGTATCAAGCTCCTTTGGGGTACGGCCAACGTATTCGGCAACGCCCGCTATATGAACGGTGCTTCGACGAACCCCGATTTCGACACGGCAGCCCGCGCCATGTTGCAGATCAAGAACGCCATCGACGCTACGATCGCGCTGGGTGGTGAGAACTATGTATTCTGGGGTGGCCGCGAGGGTTACATGTCGCTGCTCAATACCGACATGAAGCGCGAGAAGTGCCACATGGCCACGATGCTCCGCATGGCTCGTGACTACGCCCGCAAGCAGGGCTTCAAGGGCACGTTCCTCATCGAGCCGAAGCCCATGGAGCCGATGAAGCACCAGTACGACGTGGATACGGAGACCGTCGTAGGTTTCCTGCGCGCCAACGGCCTGGACAAGGACTTCAAGGTGAACATCGAGGTGAACCACGCTACGCTGGCCGGCCACACCTTCGAGCATGAGCTGCAGTGCGCCGTGGATGCCGGTATGCTCGGTTCGATCGACGCCAACCGCGGTGACTACCAGAATGGTTGGGATACCGACCAGTTCCCCATCGACCTCTATGAGCTGGTTCAGGCCATGCTCGTGATTGTTCGCGGTGGCGGCTTGCAGGGTGGCGGTACGAACTTCGACGCCAAGGTTCGTCGTAACTCGACCGATCCGGAGGATCTCTTCATCGCCCACATCGCCGGTATGGACGTGATGGCTCGCGCGCTGTTGATCGCTGCCGACATCATCGAGAACTCGCCCTACGAGAAGATGGTAGCCGACCGCTACGCTTCGTACGACGAGGGTATGGGTAAGAAGTTCGAGAATGGCGAGCTGACGCTGGAGGAGGTTGTAGCCTACGCTTACGACCACGAGCCGGTACAGAAGAGCGGCAAGCAGGAGCTTTACGAGTCGATCGTAAGCATGTACATCTAATCGCGCGGTCGATTTTCGCAATAGAGGCATTCTTCGGGAT
>CAYOEE010000105.1:0-5586 GCA_964402935.1 uncultured Alistipes sp.
CCTCACATTTAACTCGCCGAGAATCGCGTATTTGAAAACGACCTGTGCAGTTGGTCGAAATACGCGAAAATTGAGCAGGATGAAAAACGAGCAAAAAGTTATCCCGGTCAACAAAATAGAGGCTGTCCAACAAGTTTTGAGGGCGAGCAAACGCCAAAATCACCTTGCTAGACAACTTCTATTTATTCGGTGTGAAGCTCTCGAATGTTTGGTCGTCGTAGAAGATTACCACGCGAGCGATGCGCCCCGAAGGTTTCACGGCCAACGATTGAGCAACCGACGCTACAGAGGGAGTCGCTGCATTCGGCGTGGTTGGCTCAGCTTCGAAGAGCGACGTGATCGCAGCGGATGATGTACGCTCCGGTTCGGGCGCGGCCATCGGTTGCGTGGTCGGCTCGGTCGCATCACTCGGCTCCTCGCGGTACATCGAACCCTTATCGAGCAAGAGCCAATCGGGATTGATCTGCGGAAAACGACGCAGAATTTTTTGCAACAACTCGAAGCTCGGTTTGTTGCGACCCGCCAGGATATGCGAAATTCCGGCAGGGTTGATCCCCAATGCCTCGGCGAGTTGTCCCGACTTCAAATGCTCGCTTGTCATCAAATCACGCAATTTTTGCTGCATAACGGTAATTTTTTACAAATATAAAAACTTTTCTTTTGGAAAACAAGAAAATTACACATTTGTAAAATGTTAATCGTTGTTGATAAAGTTTACATCTGTTAAAATTAAAATATGGTAAAACGAACGCTCGACTATCTTCCTTAAATTCACTTTATATAAAACAACGTAAAATGCTAATAAAGAGTGTGTAAAACTAATTATTTACGGCTATTATTGAGGTTACGGTTAAAACAGCCTAAATAACCCCGTGTGGTTCATTTTGACTTTATATAAAAATCATAAGTCGCTGGTTTTTATGTGCATATATTCAATAATTTAATATTTGAACTTTGCTTCTATGGCGGATTTTGGGTGATTTTCGGGCACTGCTACCCTACTTTCCTTTTGTATAATTAACAGCTTTTAAACACCTTTGTGAGTTTACTTTTGTAATAACAATAGGCAAATTCACTTTTTTGGCGATTTAACAAATGTAATTACAAATGTAAAATTTGTTGAAAATTTGGAGTTTTGAACGAATTTTGACACCTTATAAGACAAAAAAATTTCGATCACATTAAGATCGAAATATTATGTTAAATATAGAGAGGCCGAGCGGTGTTAATAACTCACCTACTCGGCCTTAAATCAGTAACTTATAAAGTTGTAAACAGTCCCCTATTTCGTGATTTGCGCCACCACTTCGCGGAACTCATCCGGCGTTAAAACCAGCTTTTCGCGGTGGAAATCGACGTCATTTTCGCTATTTATGGGGATCAAATGGATGTGCGCATGGGGAACTTCGAGGCCTAAAACCACCACGGCAACGCGCTTGCAGGGGATATTTTGCTTAATCTTGGCTGCCACCTGCTTGGCAAAGATCATCATATCGCCTACCGTCTTATCGTCGAGGTCGAAAATGTAGTCCACCTCCTCTTTCGGGATGACGAGCGTGTGTCCCTTGGTGAGCGGATTGATGTCCAAAAATGCGTAGAATCGCTCGTCTTCGGCGATCTTGTACGAAGGGATCTCCCCCGCTACAATGCGTGAAAAAATGGTTGCCATAGTTTGATGCTTATCTGAGGTTATTCGTATTCTTGGTATTTCGGCTTCAGGATCTCGCTATAAATGACAGCGCGTTCCAAGTCAAAGTCCTCCGTTAAGGGGTGTTGGATATTCTTGCCAGAGGTATTAGTCGAATTTTTAATACCGGTTTTTATGGTACTTTTGGCCGGCCTTGCATGCTTGATCGGCTTTTGGTGTTGCTGGGGGTGGGAGATGTTCTTCTGTTGTAGTGTTTTTGTCTGCTGCCACCTCGTCTCAGGCTCGAGGCTCTCCAGCGACTCTGACTCGATCGACCGGGCCTCCTCGGACGAAACGGGGGCTGGCACGCGAATTATCACGGGACGCTGCGGCAGGTCTTGTGCCTCATCGGCCTCCCCTTCGGACTCAATCTGCTTTTGGCGACGCTTATTGACCGAGTTAATGATCGATCCGAGGATGATCATGGCAACCCAGATGACGATGATAATGTCTTCCATACTCCCCTATCTTGTTTATAACGTGCGCTTTACGTTCTCTATACCCTTCACCTGGCGCATCTTGTCCATCACGGCATTCAGGCTCTCCACATCTTTGACGTAGAGGCTCAGGTTGCCCTCGAAGATGCCGGCGTGGCTCTTGATGTTGATCTCGCGGATGTTGATGTTGAAGTCTCCGCTGATGATGCGGGCCAAATCCATCAGGATACCCTTGCGGTCGATACCGCGCAGTTCGGCCGTCACGAGATACGACATCGCCTTTTGGCGCGACCATTGAATCTCGTCCTTAACAATGTTCTTGCCATGTTGGGCGGCCAGGCGGTTCAGCTCGTCGCAGGTCGCTTTGTGGACGATGATTTTGTCCGTGAGCGGGTCGTGGTAGCCCACCACCTTGTCACCCGGAATCGGATGGCAACACTCGGCTACCTCAAAGTGCTGTGCGTGAGCCTCTTTGTCCTCCGTTTTGGCGCTATTTGTCGGCTCTTGGCTCGGACTCGGGGTCTTCTTTTGTGGAATGAAGAAGGTCCAGAATTTGAGCAGTTTACGACCCGAATTCTCCTTGAGAATCTTCTCCAGATCGTCGAGCGAGACGATGCCGGCGCCGATTTTCGAGTAAAGCTCCTCCTTGTTCGAACTTTCGTAGGCCGGAATGATCTTGCGCAGAACGTGTCCATTGAGTTGGATGTTGAGCTGTTGCATCTTCTGCTCGAGCATCTCCATACCGCGCTCGATGTTGTTCTGCCGCTCGCGTTTCAGGAAACTCTTGATGGCCTGCTTGGCCTTGCCCGTAGTGACCGTATCGAGCCACTCGGCCTTCGGTTTGGCGTTATCGGAGGTGATAATCTCGATTTGGTCACCGCTCTGAATTTGGGTCGTGACGGGCTTCAGTTCGTGGTTGATCTTGGCGCCGATGGCGCTGTTGCCGATCTTCGAGTGGATGTCATAAGCGAAGTCCAGCGCGGTCGATCCAAAGGGCATCTTGCGCGACTCTCCCTTGGGTGTAAACACCACAATCTCAGAGGTATAGAGCGATAGTTTGAAGTTGTCGAGAAAATCGACCGCATTTTCCGTGGGGCTGTTCAGCGCAGCTCGAATCTGCTTGAGCCACTTGTCGAACTCATCCTCGTCACCCTCGGCCTGCTTGTATTTCCAGTGGGCTGCAAAACCGCGCTCGGCGATATCCTCCATGCGCTGTGTGCGAATCTGCACCTCGACCCAAACGCCGTCGGGACCCATGACGGTTGAGTGCAGAGCCTCGTAGCCGTTGGCCTTGGGCATCGAGATCCAATCGCGCAAGCGGTCGGGTTTGGGGGTGTAGATGTCGGTGATCGTCGAATAGATCTGCCAGCATTGGGTCTTCTCCGAAGGGAATGGTAACGACTTGAAAACGATGCGGATAGCAAACAGGTCATAGACCTCCTCGAAGGGAATCTGCTTGCGTTGCATCTTGTTCCAGATCGAATAAACGCTCTTTACACGCCCCGATATCTCGTAGTTGAAGTTGTCGCGGTCGAGTGCCTCTTTGATCGGAGCGCAGAATTTGTCGATAAATTCGCGGCGGTTGGCATCCGTTTCGGCCAGCTTCTGTTTGATCTCGGCATACTGCTGCGGGAAGCGGTACTTCATGCAGAGGTCTTCAAGTTCGGTTTTGATGGCGTAGAGGCCCAGTCGATGGGCCAGTGGAGCGAAGAGGTAGATCGTTTCGCCCGTGATTTTGATCTGCTTGTTGATCGGCATGGCCCCCAGCGTGCGCATATTGTGCAGGCGGTCGGCAATCTTGATCAGGATCACGCGAACATCGTCCGAGAGCGTAAGCAGCACCTTGCGGAAATATTCGGCCTGCTCCGAGGTGTCGGCGTTGAATACGCCCGACATCTTTGTCAGACCATCGACCATCGAGGCGATCTTCTGTCCGAAGATGCGCTCCATATCCTCGACGGTATATTCGGTATCCTCCACCACGTCGTGCAGCAGAGAGGCTACGACCGACTTAACGCCCAGCCCGATCTCGTCCACGGCGATCTTGGCCACGGCAATCGGGTGCAACAGATAAGGCTCACCGGAGCGTCTTCTGACACCCGCGTGTGCCTCCTTGGCGAGGAAAAAGGCTCTCTTGATAAAGTTCCAATCCTCGTCGTTTTTGCAGATCTTGGTGCAGGAAAAGAGCAGGTCGTCCCACTTCTCCTTGATCAAAAGTTCGTCTTCGGCCGTATAACCCATATATAACCATTTTACGTCAGCCCTCCCCTTTCGGGTTGAGCTGACGTTGTTTTACCTTGTTTTTCGGAGTGTTACTCCTCCTCGGCCGTGGCGGTTTTTGCGCCGCGCTGGGCCTCTTTCTCGGCCTTCATCGCCTCGCGGATCTCGGCCTCGATCTTGTTGCAGAACTCCGCATCCTGCTTCAGGAGATCCTTCACCGAGTCGCGTCCCTGGCCGATCTTCTTGTCGCCATACGAGAACCACGAGCCGGCCTTCTTAATCACGCCGTAATCAACACCCAGATCGACAATCTCGCCAATCTTCGAGATACCCTCGCCGAACATGATGTCGAACTCGGCACGGCGGAACGGAGGTGCCACCTTGTTCTTGACGATCTTGACGCGGGTGCGCGTTCCGAGCTGCTCCTCGCCATCCTTGATGACCGATACGCGACGGATGTCGATACGCACCGAAGCGTAGAATTTCAGGGCGTTACCACCTGTCGTGGTCTCGGGATTGCCATAGACAACGCCGATCTTATCGCGCAGCTGGTTGATGAAGATGCAGACGGTCTTCGTCTTCGAGATCGACGAGGTGAGCTTACGCATCGCCTGTGACATCAATCGTGCCTGAAGGCCCATCTTCGAGTCGCCCATCTCGCCCTCAATCTCGGCTTTGGGCGTAAGGGCAGCCACCGAGTCGATGACGATGATGTCGATGGCGCTCGAACGGATCAGCGAGTCGGCAATTTCGAGGGCCTGCTCACCGTTGTCGGGCTGCGAAATGAGCAGGTTGTCGACATCAACACCCAGGTTCTGAGCGTAGTAGCTGTCGAAGGCGTGCTCGGCGTCGATGAAGGCGGCAATACCACCGGCCTTCTGAGCCTCGGCGATGGCATGAATGGCCAGCGTCGTCTTACCCGACGATTCGGGACCGAAAATTTCGATGATGCGCCCCTTCGGGTAACCACCTACGCCGAGCGCCATATCAAGCGTCACGGAGCCGGTCGGAATCACCGGAACATCGTTTACTTCGTTGCTGTTCATGCGCATGATCGAGCCTTTGCCGAAGTCCTTTTCGATCTTGGCCATCACGGCGTTCAAGACTTTGAGCTTGTCCGCATTTACTTGTACTTTCTCTGCCATATTTTGTGTTGTTTTTTATGCTTGGTTTATTTGTTCGCTTTTTTTGGCAAACTTACCCTCAAAGATAGCGATTGAAAATGATAATTCAAAATTCACG
>CAYOEE010000106.1:0-5564 GCA_964402935.1 uncultured Alistipes sp.
ATTGCCGCGACGAGGGTCTGCGCAAATATTGGGACGACTACTCCTACCCCTACCACCGCAACGGAGCGGGCAACAATGCCTACCACTCCGCTTCGACCAACCAGACCCAAAAGCGAGCTGACGCCTCGGCCTACAACCGCAACCAGGATTCGTTCACGATCGAAAACGTCATGCGCTGGTACGACTATTGGCTCGAGCGTCCGGGCACGGGCGACCGCGTCAGCTCGGGTGGTGTGAAGATCATCTTCTCGGATACGAACACCCACTACCGCGGCGAGGAGAACTACCGTCGCAGCGGTGTCACCGACCCGATGCGCATCCCGAAAGACCCCTTCTTTGCCCACCGGGTGATGTGGGACGGCTGGGTCGATATCGAGCAGTACCGCGCCCACATTGTCGGCCATTGGAACTACAAGCCCGACGTGGTGAAACCGGTCTATGTAGTCTCCTCGGCCGAAAAGGTTGAACTGCTTTTGAACGGCAAGTCGCTGGGCTACGGCGAGCAGGAGTACCGATTCCTCTTTACCTTCCCCGATGTACGTTTCGAGGCGGGTGAGCTGGTAGCCATCGGCTACAACGAGCAGGGCGAGGAGTGTTGCCGTGCCACGTTGCAGACGGCCGACGAGCCGACTCAAATTCGCCTGCGCACCATCCAAAACCCGCAGGGCTGGAAGGCCGACGGCGCAGACCTCGTACTGCTTGAGGTGGAGGTTACGGATCGCAACGGCCGTCGCCACCCGCTTGCCAACGATCTGATTCACTTCGAAGTAGAGGGTCCCGCCGAGTGGCGTGGCGGCATTGCTCAGGGTGAAAACAACTACACGCTTTCGACCGATCTTCCCGTCGAGTGCGGTATCAACCGCGCCCTCGTGCGTTCGCTCCGTGAGGCGGGCAAGGTGCATATTCGCGCCACGGCCGAGGGGTTGCAGGGGGCTGAAATCGAGCTTTCGACCACCCCGATTGAGGTGCAGGGCGGCCTGAGCGGCTACATCCCGGGCGAGGAGTTGGCGGGACGCCTTACGCGCGGTGAAACACCGCAAAGCCCCTCCTACCAAACGACCAAGGTCGATGTTGCGATTCTTTCGGCCACGGCCGGATACAACGCCGAGGAGGCCGTCAAGAGCTTCGACGACAACGAGCTGAGCGAGTGGAAGAACGACGGCCGTCCCGCCACGGCCTGGATCAGCTACCGGCTTGAGCGCGCGGCTCGCGTGGACGAGATTTGCATGAAGCTCACCGGCTGGCGTATGCGCAGCTATCCGCTGGAGATCTACGCCGGTGAGGAGCTGATTTGGAGCGGTGAGACCCCCAAGAGCCTCGGCTATATCCACCTTCAGGTAAAACCCGTCCTGACGGGCCGAATCACCATCCGCCTCAAGGGGGCAAGCGAGGAGAGCGACCGTTTCGGCCAGATTGTCGAGGTGGCAGCACCGGCTGCGGGTGAGCTGGACCTCTTCAAGGCCAAGAATGGCGACAAGACCAACCACGAACTGCGCATCGTGGAGGTCGAGTTCAAGGAGAACCTATGGCAATAGAGAAAAAACCATCATACCATGAATTATAGAAAACTTTTCGTCAGCTTGTTGTGCGCCCTCGGTGTCGGGTTTGGTGCACAGGCTCAAAACCGCGTCAGCGCCCCGATGAAGGATGTCAATCAGGTCATCGACAACACGCTCGACAGCCTCAACATCGCCCGCACGGCACGTCCCGTTTCGGGATCAAGCCGCAAGGGAGATAACCCCGTCTTGTTCCTCGTGGGCAACTCGACGATGCGCACCGGCACGCTGGGCAACGGCAACAACGGCCAATGGGGCTGGGGCTACTTCGCCCACGAGTACTTCGACGAGGAGCGGATCACGGTCGAGAACCACGCCCTGGGTGGCACGAGCAGCCGCACCTTCTACAACCGCCTTTGGCCCGACGTGCTGAAGGGCATCAAAAAGGGCGACTGGGTGATTATCGAGCTGGGGCACAACGACAACGGCCCTTATGACCATGGTCGTGCCCGCGCCTCGATTCCGGGCATCGGCACCGAAACGCTCGATGTGACGATTCAGGAGACGGGCGTCAAAGAGACCGTCTATACCTACGGCGAGTATATGCGTCGCTATATTGCCGACGTGAAGGCCAAGGGGGCACACCCGATCCTTATGTCGCTCACCCCGCGCAACGCCTGGGAGGATGCCGACAGCACCATTCTGACGCGCGTAAACGAGACCTACGGCCTCTGGGCCAAACAGGTGGCCAAGAAGGCAAAGATTCCCTTCATCGACCTGAACGAGATCACGGCGCAGAAGTTCGAAAAGTTCGGCAAGGAGAAGGTCAAGTATATGTTCTACCTCGACCGCATCCACACCAGCGCCTTCGGAGCACGGGTCAATGCCGAGTCGGCCGCCGAGGGAATCCGAGCCTGCAAAGGGCTGGAGCTGGCACGCTACCTCAAGCCGATCAAGCCCGATACAATCACGGGGGCAACCCGCCGCGCAGGCATCCCGATGCTCTTCACGATCGGCGACAGCACGGTCAAGAACAAGGACAAGGATGAAAACGGCATGTGGGGGTGGGGAAGCGTCATCCACGAGCTTTTCGATGCGGAGCGAATCACGGTCGAGAACCACGCCATGGCGGGTCGCAGTGCCCGCACGTTCCTCGACGAGGGTCGCTGGGAGAAGGTCTATCGCGCCCTGCAACCGGGTGATTTCGTGCTGATTCAGTTCGGTCACAACGATGCAGGAGCGATCAACACGGGCAAGGCGCGTGCCGAACTGCCGGGTGTAGGCCCCGAAAGCAAGGTCTTCAAGATGGAGAAGACGGGGCAGTATCAGGTCATCTACACCTTCGGCTGGTACCTGCGCAAATTCATCATGGATGCCCAGGAGAAGGGGGCTATTCCGATCGTACTGAGCCACACGCCCCGCAATATGTTCGACAACGGCAAGATTCAGCGCAACACGAACTCGTTCGGCAAATGGACGCGCGAGGCGGCCGAGGCGACGGGGGCCTACTTCATCGACCTGAACAAACTCTCGGGCGACAAGCTGGAGAAGATGGGCTACGAAGAGGGGCTGCGCGTCGTCGGCGAATACTTCAACAACGACCACACCCACTCCTCGCTCAAAGGGGCACGCCTCAACGCACGGAGCATTGCCGAGGGGTTGCAGGCGACCGATTGTCCGCTGAAGGAGTACCTGAAATAGTGATTTGTAACACAACAACTTACAGCCATGAACCACAAGACCCTCTTTGCACTTTGGGCACTTTTAACCGCTGTTATACTGACCTCCTGCGCCCCGCGATTCGAGCTGCAATCGGGCGAGGAAGTCACGGTCGTTTGCAGTGAGGAGGAAGCTACCGTCGTCTTCACGGCGCTCAACCTGCTGGAACGCGACCTGGAGGCGGTGCTCACAGCTCCGCTCCACGTCACATCGGAGGCTAAGGGGGCGAAGATTTTGGTCGGAACGCTCGGCCAAAGCCCCTTGATCGAGCAGGTCGGAGTGGATCTAACGCCCCTCGCGGGGAAGCACGAGGCCTTTCTGCTGGCTACTACCCCCGACGGGCGGTTGCTGATTGCCGGCAGCGACAAGCGCGGCACGGCCTACGGCATCATGGAGTTTTCGCGCCTCATCGGCGTCTCGCCCTGGGAGTGGTGGGCCGATGCCACACCCGAGAAGCTCTCGCGCTTTACGCTTCCGAAGAATTACCTGACAACACAAGCCCCCTCGGTGGCCTATCGCGGTATCTTCCTCAACGACGAAGATTGGGGACTTACCCCTTGGAGCTGGCTCACCTACGAGCCGAGCGAGGTGGAGGGACGGATCGGCCCGAAGACCCACGAGCGCATCTTTGAGTTGCTGTTGCGCCTGCGTGCCAACACCTTCTGGCCGGCCATGCACGAATGTTCCGTGCCGTTCTACTTCACGGAGGGCAACAAAGAGGTGGCCGATCGCTTCGGTATCTTCATCGGCACATCGCACTGCGAGCCGATGATGCGCAACACGAACGGTGAGTGGCGTCGGGATGGCATAGGCGACTACGACTATGTCCACAACAGCGATCATGTTCGCGCCTTCTGGGAGGAGCGCACCAAGGAGGTTGCCCAAATGGATAACCTCTACACGCTCGGTATGCGCGGTGTGCACGACGGTGCGATGAACGGTGCCAAGACCCTCGAGGATCAAAAGGCGGTGCTGACGCGCGTGCTGAAGGATCAGCGCGCCCTGCTGGCTCGCCATGTCCGAGAGGATGTAACGACCATCCCGCAGGTCTTCATCCCCTACAAAGAGGTGCTCGACATCTACCACGCAGGGCTTGAAGTGCCCGACGAGGTGACGCTGATGTGGTGCGACGATAACTACGGCTACATCCGCCACTTCCCCACACCCGAGGAGCGTGCCCGCAAGGGTGGAAACGGTGTTTATTACCATGTATCTTATTGGGGTCGTCCGCACGACTACCTGTGGCTCAGCTCGGCACACCCGGCGCTCGTCTATCACCAGATGATGACGGCCTACGAGCGCGGTATCCAAAAGATTTGGGTGCTCAACGTGGGCGACATCAAGCCCGCGGAGTACCAGATAGAGCTTTTCCTCGATATGGCGTGGAATCTCGAAGCGGTCAAGGAGCAGGGCGTAGAGGCCCACCTCAACAACTTCCTCACGCGCGAGCTGGGCGCGAAGGTTGCCAAGCGACTCATGCCCCTGATGCAGGAGTACTACCGCCTGGCCTACATCCGCAAGCCGGAGTTTATGGGCAACACCCGCACCGAGGAGCGCGATCCGGCCTACAAGGTGGTCAAAGACCTCCCCTGGAGCGAGGAGGAGATCAACACCCGCCTGGCCGCCTATACCGCCTTGGCCGAGGAGGTGGAACAGCTCTCCGCAAAGATTCCGACCGAAAAGCAGCCCACCTGGTTCCAATTGGCGGAGTACCCCCTGCGCGGCGCTGCCGAGATGAACAAAAAGCACCTCTACGCACAGTTGGCGCGTCACGGACTGGCTGCCTGGGAGAAGAGCGACGAGGCGTTCCAAACGATCGTTGCGCTGACCGAACGATACAACACCCAATGCGACGGCAAATGGAATCGCATGATGGATTACGCACCGCGCCGCTTGGCCGTCTATCACGAAGTACCGCATACCGAGGTAGCCGCGCCCCTCGTGGTAAAGCAAAAGCCGCTCTATCTGCTCAACGGGCAGGATTACGCCTCGTATCGAGGCGAGCAACCCGTGGGTTACGCGATGGGGTATCAGAGCCGTTCGCTCCACATCAAGAAGGGGTCTTCGGTCACCTATGAAGTACCGACTACCCTCCCCGACTCGATTGCCGTAACGGTTACCCTTGCGCCCTATCATCCGATCGAGGGCGAGCAGATTCGCTATGCGATTTCGATCAACGACGAGCAGCCCTGCGAGGTGGATTACCGCACCGTCGGGCGTAGCGAGGAGTGGAAGGAGAATGTCTTGAACAACCGAGCGGTTCGCACCACACGTCACCGAACCGATGGCAAGAAAACGTGTACGATCACCCTCACGGCCCTGGACGAGGGGGTTGTGGTCGATCAAATC
>CAYOEE010000107.1:0-5558 GCA_964402935.1 uncultured Alistipes sp.
AGATCTTCGGCGAGCAGGCACAGATCCGTATGCGCCCCTCCTACTTCCCCTTCACGGAGCCTTCGGCCGAGGTCGATGTTTCGTGTAACCTGTGCGGCGGCAAGGGTTGCCCCGTCTGCAAGGGTACGGGCTGGCTGGAGATCATGGGCTGCGGCATGGTCGATCCCAACGTGCTGAAGGCCAGCAACATCGACCCCGAAAAGTATTCGGGCTTCGCCTTTGGTATGGGTATTGAGCGTATCGCCATGTTGAAGTACGGCGTGAAGGATTTGCGCCTCTACTTCGAGAACGACGTTCGCTTCCTGCACCAGTTCGACGATGCGCTGTAAGCCGTCGCGGACCTTATAACCGAATAAGATGAAACGCTTTGTTGCGATAGTTGCGCTCTTGGGCTTTTTTCTGACCGCCTTTGCGGTCGGAGGGGTGGGAGCGCAACGACCCGTGGAGGGAGATTCGCTACGAAGCGTTTTTCTCTATACGGAGGGACTGAAGGCGCTCCGCATCCACCAAGACACAACCCGCGGGCGAGCCCTTCTGGAGCAGGCCTTAACACAAGATTCGGCCTACGCTCCGGCCTACTTTGCGCTTGTTACGAACAACCTGAGTCGCACGCCGGAGGAGGCGCGCCAATGGGCCGAAAAGGCCTATCAAGCCGACACGACCAACCCCTGGTATATGCGTACCTACGGGCAGACGCTCCTGATGAACGAGGACTATACGGAGGCACTACCCCTCTACCGCAAACTCAACGAGAGCGATCCGAAGGATTTGGATGTCTATCGCATCCTGGCAGCCCTCTACGAGCAGAACAAACAGCCCTATTCGGCCATCTCGACGCTCGATTCGGCCGAGGTACGCTTGGGGCGTCACCCCTATCTGAGCAAGATGAAGCGCCACCTGCTGATCCAGACCAAGCAGACGGATCGCGCCCTGCAAGAGGCGCAGGCGCTGGTCGAGGAGGTTCCCTATGAGGCTGAGCATCATGTGGTTCTTGCCGAACTTTACGGCGTGCAGGGAAAGGATTCGCTGGCTCGAAAATCCTACGCAACGGCCTTGGAAATCGACTCGACGAATCTCGAAACCCTGATGTCGATGTCCGACTTCTACAACGCTCGTCAGGACTTCCGCTCGATGCTCTGGGTTACGCGCAAACTCTTCAGCTCGGAGGAGATGCCTCTCGAACAGAAGATTCGTCGCTTCGAGCTCTTCACCTCCGAGATCGAATTCTACCGCAAGAACTACTTCCAGCTGCACGACCTGGCCTCGCTGCTGGCCATCCGCTACCCTACCGACAAACAGGTTGTGGAGCTTTATGCCAACCACCTGATCGCCTCGGGAGAGTTGGAAGAGGCTTTGAAACACTACAAAAACCACCTCGCGGATCAACCTGTCGAGGCGGATTATTACCTCACGGTGATTGATATCGAGAGCTATCTCGAACGTCCCGACTCGGTGAAAAAGTATGTCAACGAGGCGCTTACGATCTTCCCCGAGAAGATCGAGTTGCACCTGGCCGAGGGGAATGTGAAGTACCGCATGGAGAACTTTAGCGGGGCGGTATCGAGCTACAAGAAGGCGCTGAAGTTTGCCGACACAGACACCCTGCGCAGCCAAATTTGGGGACAAATCGGTGATGTCTATCATGCCCAAAGCGAGCAGGCTTCGTTCTTGTACAAAAAGATGTATCAGCGTGATTGCTACAAAGCCTACGACAAGGCGCTGAAGTTCAACCCCGACAACATCCTGGTACTCAACAATTGGGCCTACTTCCTCTCGGTCGAGGGCAAGCAGCTGGACAGGGCCTTGAAGATGGCCGAGCGGGTCTCGGAACTAACCGACCGCAACCCGACCTACATGGATACGCAGGCTTGGATTCTCTTTAAGATGGGTCGCCTCGAGGAGGCGCGTCAGCTAATACGTCAGGCGGTGGCGCTCGACGGACAGAAGAGCCAAGAGTTGTTGGTCCACTACGGCGATATACTCCACGCCCTGGGTGAGCAGTTTATGGCCGAAACCTACTGGAAAAAGGCGCTCGACAAGGGCTACGACAAGGCGGCGATCGAGGAGCGCATGAAACAGCCCAAAGTCGAGAAAAAAGAGCAAACAACCAATCAATAAGTAACCCCACTACCCTACCCTGCTTTCCGATGCGAAGATTTCTGGCGATATCACTTTTGCTGCTGACGGTGACTCTTGTGGCCACCGCCCAGACGGATCGTCAGGTGGAGGAGAAGAAAAAGGCGATCGCGGCACTCGAAAAGAAGATTGCCGCCGAGGAGGCCGCGATCGGAAAGCTCCAAAAGAGCCGCAAAACGACCGAGGAGCGCGCTCGTCGCCTGGCGCGTCAGATTGCCCAACGCAACCAGCTGCTCAACGAAACCGAGCGCGAAGCTTCGCGCATCGAAAAGCAGGTCGCACGCTCGAACCACCTGGCCGACAGCCTGCAAGCGGCACTCGATAGGAACCGCACCCAATACAGCGAGCTGGCCCGCGAAGCGTATCGCAACTACCGCCAGCAGAACTACATCAGCTACATCCTCTCGTCCGACAACTTCTCGGAGGTGGCTCGACGCCTTACCGTGATGCGAGAAATGGCCTCGTTGCGTGAACGCAAAATGCGCGAGATCAACGCCTTAAAAGTGAGCGTTGCGGATGAAAAACAGCGGCTTGAAACGCGCCAAAGGGAGCTTGACTCCGTATCGCAAAAGGTCGAGGGCCAGAAGAAGCGCCTGCAACGCGACGCCACGGCAGCCAAGCAGGAGATCCGCACGATGACCAACAAGGAGAAGCAGGCCCTGGCCCGCAAAATGGAGCAGGAGGAGCAGCTCTCGGTGGCGATCAGCGAACTGCGCAAACTGACGAAGGGCAACAAGGAGGGTGCTTCCTTCTCGGCACGCACCTCGAACCTGAACCTGCCCGTTGTGAATGGCCGCGTGAAGCGTTACAAGGGCAACATGGCCGAGATCACGGGCTCGAAGGGAGCCGCCGTGCGCTCGATCTACGAGGGCAAGGTGGTCGATGTAAAGCGCAACCGCATCACGGCAAAATACGAGGTTTTTGTGGCCCATGGCGAGTATATCACCTCCTACACCAACCTCGGCTCTGCAAGCGTTGAAAAGGGGCAAAAAGTAGCCAAAAACGGGACACTGGGAACGGTGGGCGCCGCCGTAAACGTAACCACCATGGAGACCGAATACAAAATCGTCTTCGGCATCTACTCGCCCAACCCCAAAGAGACGATGTCGGCGGCGGCTTGTTTCAAAAAATAGCACACAAATGGCTGTAAGATACTATACCGATGACTGCTCGTACCGCCTGCCCGAAAAGCGTCGTACCACGGCGTGGCTTCGTGAGGTGGCCGCAAGCGAGGGATACGAGCTGGGGGATGTGAACTACATCTTCTGCTCGGCCGAGCGCCTGCTACAGATGAACAAAGCGTTCCTCCAACACGACTACTTTACCGATATCATCACCTTCGATTACAGCGACCGAAAGGGTAGCGGGGTAGTCTCGGGCGATGTCTTTATCGACGTGGAGACCGTGGCGGACAACGCCCGCATCTACGGCTATACCAAGCTGGAGGAGATGCGTAGGGTAGTCGTTCACGGAGTTTTGCACCTCTGCGGACAGAAAGACAAAACGCCACGCGCCAATGCACAGATGCACCGCAAAGAGGATAAATATTTGAAATTCTGGTCGTTATGATCCTACATTACGATATTATCGTCGTTGGCGGTGGTCACGCGGGATGTGAGGCCGCATCGGCGGCAGCCCGCTTGGGTTCGCGCACGTTGCTCCTGACGATGGACCTCGGAAAGCTCGCCTCAATGTCCTGCAACCCGGCCGTGGGTGGGGTAGCGAAGGGGCAGATTGTCCGCGAGATTGACGCCCTGGGTGGTCAGATGGGTATCGTGACCGACCGCACGGCCATTCAGTTCCGTATGCTCAACCGCTCAAAGGGGGCGGCCATGTGGAGTCCGCGTGCGCAATGCGACAAGGAGGCCTTCTCGGCCGAGTGGCGCCATCGACTCGAAAATACCCGAAATCTCTACCTTTGGCAGGACACAGTCGCGGAGCTTATCTTTGACAAATCGAGCGAAACACCTCGTATTCAGGGTGTTAAGACGCAAATGGGAATCTGTTTTTCGTGCGACAAGCTGATTCTCACGGCCGGCACATTCCTGGGCGGTTTGATGCACATCGGCTCGTCGCAAGCCGAGGGTGGGCGAGCCGGAGACGGCGCCTCACACGGCTTGACAGAGCAACTCCGCGAGCTGGGTTTTGAGGTGGGACGCATGAAGACGGGTACACCCGCACGCCTGGATGCCCGCACGATCAACTTCGAAATTTTGGAGCCTCAATATGGCGACGAAAACCCCTCGAAATTTTCGTTTTCATCTGAAACAGAGCCGGTTAAGGATCAACTTCCGTGCTTTATGGTCTATACCTCGAAAGTGGTTCACGACACACTCCGCACAGGTTTTGATCGTTCGCCCCTCTTCAATGGCACGATTCACGGCATCGGCCCTCGCTACTGCCCCTCGATCGAGGACAAACTGCGCACCTTTGCCGATAAGGAGGAGCACCAGCTCTTCCTCGAACCGGAGGGGAGACGGACGAACGAGTACTACCTGAACGGCTTTTCGTCGTCACTTCCATGGGAGGTACAGTGGGAGGCCTTGCATCAAATCAAAGGCTTTGAGGATCTGCATATTTACCGTCCGGGGTACGCCATCGAATATGACTATTTTCCGCCTACACAGCTCAACCATTCACTCGAAACGAAGCTCGTTTCGGGGCTCTATTTTGCCGGTCAGGTCAATGGCACGACGGGCTACGAGGAGGCTGCCGCGCAGGGTCTTTTGGCCGGCATCAATGCACACCGCAGCCGAATAGGGGAGGAGGCGATCGTTTTGAACCGCGACGAAGCCTATATTGGTGTGTTGATCGACGACCTGGTAACAAAGGGGGTCGATGAGCCATACCGTATGTTTACCTCGCGTGCCGAGTATCGCATCCTGCTCCGACAGGACAATGCCGATGCGCGATTAACACCGCTGGGTTACAAAATTGGTCTTATTTCGCGAAAAAGATTCGGTGAATTTACCAAAAAAAATCAAAACGTAGAATCGCTTATTTCCTTCGCGCAAGGACAGAGTGTCAAAATAGCGGAATTTAACGACTATTTAATTTCGGTCGGATCGGATCCCTTGACGCAGGGAAAAAAGCTGGCCGACCTCTTGATGCGCAACGGTGTGACCATCGAGGGTGTGCGCAACGTCTTGCCCAAACTCGAAAAATTCATCCGAAAGGAGGAGATTACCGCCGAGGAGATTGAGGAGGCAGAGATTCGCATCAAGTATCGCGGCTATATCGAACGCGAAAAGCAGATTGCCGAAAAACTGCATCGTTTGGAGGAGATTTCGATTCCCGGGGGATTTGACTTTATGGCGATGAACTCGCTAACAATCGAGGCGCGTCAAAAACTCACGCGTATTCGCCCTCAAACCATCGGACAAGCCGCCCGCATCCCGGGAGTTTCGCCGGCCGATGTGAAT
>CAYOEE010000108.1:0-5510 GCA_964402935.1 uncultured Alistipes sp.
GTGTGGATCTGCAATTTGTTGGAGATATTGCGACGATGGGTTGTCACGGTGTGGATCGAGAGGAAAAGCGCATCGGCAATCTCCTTGTTGCTCATGCCCTTGGTGATGCAAATCAAAATATCCTTTTCACGGTCGCTGAGCACCTCCAACCGATCTTTTTCGGTCTG
Source organism: uncultured Alistipes sp. (assembly GCA_964402935.1). Taxonomy (GTDB): domain Bacteria; phylum Bacteroidota; class Bacteroidia; order Bacteroidales; family Rikenellaceae; genus Alistipes. The sequence goes on from CAYOEE010000108.1 coordinate 168, forward strand.
CTCCGTCGCCGAATCGGTTGCATAAAGCACCTGCCCGCTTTGCTGAATCTGTTGCTCGATCAGCTTCACGGCCGGCACAAACAGTTTATCCTCAATCCTGCAATGCGACGTAAGATCCTCTTCGCAGAGGATAATCTCCAACAGCACGGCATTGAGCAGGTAGTTGTTCTTTTCGGGGTAATAGCGGATGATGATATCCTTCAACTCGTTGAGCTTATCGCCAATCGGCGCGTGCTTGCCCGCAAAATCAGAAATCGTAAATTGGCGGTTCAGAAAGCCCTGCGAAAGTTGCTCGACATAGGAGAATACCACGTCGTTTTCGTACTCCATATGTTTGCGCACTTCGGTCACATACTCGTCGTAGAAACGCACGATCAGCACCGCCAGGTCGTTTTTACCCGAGCAGTCGATCGCCTCAATGAGTTTGCGACGGATATTCGGGAGGTTGAAATCCAGGAAATACTCGTGCGCCTGCTTCAAGTAGCCCATCAACGGACGAAGCGAAACAGTATGATAGTCGTATGTGCGATCCGACACAAAATTCACAACCTCGAGAAAGGTCGTTTCATCAACGCGATGCATTTTGCAGACCTCGCTGACCGTCTTATCACCAAAACCCAACGAGATGCCGAAGCGTCCCATGACAAGAATCAGCGCACTGTTATCCTTCACCAGGTCGCGCATCTTATCGGTCGATTTATATCCTTTCATGCTGTCCATTCGATACTTTAGGTGTCAATTTGCAAGGCAAAATTACTTACCTATTTATAAATAAGCAATACCAAAAAATAGTGAAAGTCGAGGCTCTGATGGCCGAAAATACTGAATTTAGAGTATTGCCCGATATGCTGTCACAGGGTAATTTTGCATCGAAAAATTCGCATAAAACGACATCGAATGCAGCAAACGCGAGCCACAAAATCATGCAACACAAAGCCTCTTTTCGGGATGCTTTTGGCGCTCTTGTTTACACTCGGCACATCGAGCGTTTGGGCACAATCCGCAATGCGACTTTCAGGACGCGTCCTCGATGCCGATACCAAAGAGCCGGTTGCTGGAGCGACGGTATTGATCGACCACAACGGCCTTTGGGCCATCTGCGACAGCGAAGGAGCTTACACGATTTCGAACATCCAGACGGCCTCCATCACGGTGCAATTCGGCTCGCTGGGCTACCAAACGCAGACCCTCACGCTCAATCTCCGCGCGGGTAGTAACATCCACGATGTATCGCTTAAAGCCGGCACATTGTCGCTCGACGAGGTGGTCGTAACGGCGCAACGCAAGACGCAGACCGAAACAAACTCCTACGTCATCGACAAAAACACCTTAAACCACGCCCAGGTGGTCAATCTGAACCACATCACCTCGCTCCTGCCGGGCGGAAAGACGGCCGGCGATCAGAACCTGGCCTCCACGTCGCAACGCATCACCCTGCACGCCGGCACGACGAGCGAATTGGGCAATGCCTCCTTCGGCACGGCCATCGACATCGACGGTCAACGTCTGGAGAACAATGCTGCAGCGGGTGAGACAAAGGGGACCGATCTGCGTCATGTAGGGGCTTCGAACATCGAGTCGATCGAGGTGGTCACGGGCATCCCTTCGGTCGAGTATGGCGACCTCTCGAACGGCATCGTGAAGATCAACACGCGCAAGGGACAATCGCCCCTGATCGTGGAGCTGACACTCGAGCCCAAGACCAAGCAGGTGGCTCTGAGCAAGGGCTTTCGACTCGGCAAGGAGGGTTCGACATTCAATATCAACGTCGAGCGCACGAAGTCGATTACAAACCTTGCATCCCCCTTTACGGCCTACGACCGCAACAACCTGAATCTGAGTTTCAGTAGCACGTTCCACGACCGCCAGGAGCGTCCGTTGCGTTTCACGGCCTCGCTTTCGGGCAACATCGGAGGCTATGACTCGGAGGCCGATCCCGACGAATTTCAGGAGACCTATACCAAAACACGCGACTACGCCGTGCGCGGAAACGTAAAGCTTGATTACCTGCTCAACAAACCGTGGATCACCAACCTCTCGTTGCAGGCCTCGGCTTCGTACAGCGACAAACTCTCGAAGACGAACTCGAACAAGAGCAGTGCTTCGACCCAGCCCTACATCCACACCACCGAGCAGGGCTACTTCGTCGGACAACTCTATGACGAAAATCCCGATGCCGAGATTATCCTCAGCCCGACGGGCTATTGGTATTCGCTGGCAATCAACGACTCGAAGCCCATCAGCTATGCCGTGAAGGCCAAGGCCGACTGGACCAAGCGGTGGGCGGGCTACTACAACCGTCTGCTTCTCGGAGCCGAGTTCAACGGCAGCGGCAACCTCGGGCGGGGGCTCTACTACGACGACCGCCGCACGGCCCCCACTTGGCGACCCTATCCACTCAAAGAGCTCCCCTTCATGAACAACGTGGCGCTCTTTGTCGAGGAGAAGTTCTCGATGCCGGTCGGGAAGCAGTCGATGTTGAACCTGACGGCCGGCCTGCGCTCGGATATGACGCTGATTGCCCGTTCGGAGTATGGCACGGTGGGCAATCTCTCGCCCCGCATCAACCTCAAATATATCTTTTGGGAGCGCAAAAAGCGCACGGTGAGCGACCTTGCAATCTATGGCGGTTGGGGTAAATCGGTCAAGCAGCCCTCCTTCTCGGTACTCTATCCCGCGCCGTCGTATAGCGACAAATTGGCCTTTACACCCGGCACGACCGCCGAGGGCGTAACCTACTATGCCTACTACACGCAACCGACCACGCCCCGCTACAACCCCGACTTAAAGTGGCAATACACGATCCAAAACGAGATCGGCGTGGAGGCGACAATTGGTGGTACGCGCATTTCGGTTTCGGCTTTTCGAAACAAGACCTTCAACCCCTACACCTCGCATACGATCTACACCCCTTACAGCTACCGTCTCACGACGCAGGCCGACATCGAGGCAGGGTGTACGATTCCCGCAGCCAACCGTCAATACCACATCGACCGTCAGACGGGAATCGTGACGGTGAAGGATCGCACGGGAGCAATCGCCGATCAGGTGTTGGGCTACAAGGAGCGCAAGACCTTTGTGGGGCAGACCGAATACACGAACGGTTCGCCCATCGAGCGCCGTGGCGTGGATTGGGTCATCGACTTTGCCCAAATTCGTCCCCTGCGCACCTCGATTCGTCTCGACGGTAATTATTATTGGTATCGGGGTCTGAACCATCGCATGGTCGCCTCGATGGGTTCAGCCTCGGCCTCGATGGATGGTTCTCCCTATCGCTATGTGGGTTATTTCAACGGCTCGACTTCGGCCTCCAACGGTTCGCATTCGCGCCAGGTGAATACGAACCTGACCATCATCACGCACATCCCCAAGATCCGCATGGTGGTCTCGTTGCGCGTCGAAAGTTCGCTCTACAACTACCACCAAAATCTCTCGGAGTATGCCGATGGTGCCGCGCGCGGCTATCTGCTCGACGCGCCGAGCGATTTTGTCGGCACGCAGTCCGAGGGATTGTATAACCACGGCCGGCAGGTGGCCGTCTACCCCGAGTACTACACAACGTGGGATGACCCGCAGACGAAGATTCCGTTTGCCGAGAAGTTTCTGTGGGCCAAGCAAAACGATCCGACCCTCTATCAGGAATTGGCCAAACTCATCGTCAAGAGCAACACGACCTACTATTTCGACGAAAATCGTCTTTCGGCCTACTATGCCGCCAATCTGAACCTTACGAAGGAGATCGGTCGCACGGCCTCGATTACCTTCTACGCCCGCAACTTCTTCTACCAGATGGGCAAGGTGCGCTCCTCGCAGACGGGGCTTACGAGTTCGCTCTTCGACAGTGGTTATATCCCGAAATTCTATTACGGACTTTCGGTTCGACTGAAATTTTAACTTTTAAACTAAAAACAGATAGTAAGATGAAAAAACTTTTTACGATGTTCGCCCTTGCGGCGATGGTGATCGGCCTGACAGGCTGTGTTGATGATGAGGATGATGGCTACCGTACCTACGAAGTGGCCGTGCAGCTGGCCTTGCCCGATATTACGCAGGACGTAACAGCCATCGAGGGGGTAACGGTGACGGCCGTAAGTTCGGTGGGTACGGAGAGTACGACCGTGACCGATGCCACGGGCTTGGCACTCTTCTCGCTGCCCGAAGATATCTATAACTTCGCGGCCTCGTGTTTCATCTCGGCCGACGGTGTGGTCTATCCGGTGAATTACACCGCCTCGGCTACCATTACGCGCCAAGAGCAGATCGAGGGTCAGCCCTTCTTGGTGGAGATGATGCCTGCCGTTAGCCAAGGCTCGAAGCAGCTCGTTATCAAGGAGATCTACACGGGCGGCTGCCAGAAGGACGATGGTTCGGGACATTATCAGTTCGACAAATACATGGTCGTGTACAACAACTCGGCCTACGAGGCTCGCATCAAGAACTTCTGCGTAACGAATGCCGGTCCGTACAACGCCAATGCCGGCATCAACAATTATGTGGACAGCAAACTGGTCTATGCCGACGCAGGTTACACGCCGGCTCATGCCTACCTGTTCTATCTGGTCAAGGATTTCGTGTTGGCTCCCTACACCTCGGCTACGGTGGTTCTGTGCGGTGCGATTGACCACACGACGACCTACTCGAACTCGGTGGATTTGAGTCATGCCGACTACGTTTGCTACGATTCGGAGGACTTCTGGAACACGAGCTACCATCCGGTTCCCTCGGCCGACATCCCGACCGAGAACCACCTCTTGGCCTCGAAGTACTGCCTGGCCAGCCAAAACGCTGCGGCGTGGAGCATGGTCAGCCCCGCCATCTTCATCTTCTCGACCGGTGACAACGATCCCTTGGCCTGGAGCCAGAGCGAGGAGAATCGCTACTACTTCCCGGGCAAGGAGGGTAACAACGTCTATGCCGGTACGAAAGTGCCGAACAATTGGATTATCGACGCCGTCGATGTGTGGGGTGCGGACTATGTAGGTAAGTCCCTGCCGCGCTATTCGTCGGTACTCGAGGCCGGCTCGATCTACATGACCAACAAGCAGGGCTATTCGATCTACCGCAACGTGGACAAGGAGGCTACCGAGGCGTTGGCCGAGAATGAGGGTAAATTAGTCTATGGCTACTCGCTCGGCACGACCGACTACCAGGGTGCAACCTCGACCGATCCGAGTACGATTGATGCCGAGGCTTCGATGGCTGCCGGTGCTCACATCATCTTCAAGGATACGAACAATTCGACCAACGATTTCCACCAGCGCGCCAAGGCGAGCCTGAAAAAGTAGAACAAGAACCTGTTTTAAATTTATTTACTTCATTCTTTTATGCTGTTTACGACTCTTT
>CAYOEE010000109.1:0-5484 GCA_964402935.1 uncultured Alistipes sp.
AATCCAAAATATCACCAAAAATATTACTCGATTAACTGAATTATGCTCAAACAAAGCGGGGGCCCGACGATTGTCGCGCACCCGCTTCAACTTTCAACTCTCAACTTTCAACTCTATTTCAGCGTCATCTCGTCGATCAGGTAGCCGGCGTTACCGATCTTTTCGATGATAAACAGCACATAGCGGATATCGACACCGATGTTGCGGCAGATCGTGGGATCGAAGGCGATGTCGCTCATCGTCGAGCGCCAGGTGCGGTCGAAGTTCAGACCCACCAGCTCGCCACGGCCGTTGAGGATCGGCGATCCGGAGTTACCGCCCGTGGTGTGGTTCGTGGCCAGGATGCAGACCGGCACGGTTTTCTTACCACCGATCTCCACCGCCCAACGACCGTAATCCTTCGCGGCATAGACTTCGCGCAACGACTGCGGAATGTCGTAATCGTAGATCGCGGGGTTATCCTTGGCGATGATGCCGTCGATGGTTGTGTGGGGAATGTGGTACTCGCCATCGGCATACTCGTAGCCCTGCACCGCACCATAGGCCACGCGGAGGGTCATGTTGGCATCGGGGAAGAAGGGACGCTTGGGGTCGAACTCCATGAGTGCCTTCAGGTAGGGGCGGAACCACCGCTCGATGGCGGGCACGTTGCTCAGGTTGCGGGGCAGGCGACCTCCCTCGGCACGAACAGCCTCGTAGAGCTTCAGCGCAGGGTCAGCCTCCAATGCCTCGACGGTCGCGCTCTTCACCTTTTCAAGCGAGGTAAAGGCCGAAGTCTTGTAGAGGTAGTCGGCATAGGCCTCGGCCGTGCCACCCTGTTCGGCAATGAGTGCGCGGAGCTTCTCGGGGTAGCTACCCGCGGGGCAATACTCCGCAAAGCCCTTCAAGACGCAGACCGTGAGGTCGTGATCGACTTCGGCCACATAATCCTTATAAAGTCCCTCGACGGCTCGCAGGGCATCCTGACGCTCGGTCGATTTCGGGTCGAGCTTCAGGGCTGCCACCGCACGGCGTGCCAAGGTCATCAGTTCGATCGTGCGAATCGACTCGTTCTTCAGCTCCTCCAGGTAGTACCAATCGGCCGTGGCGGCATAGGCGGCGCGCAGTGAATCCATCAGGCAGGCATACTCCGCCTTATCGGCTGCCCACGCCTCGAAACGAGCCTCGTAGGCCTCCTTCTTCTCGATCGTCTTCAAGCGCTCCAAGCCCATCACCTCGCCCTGCCACTTTTTCCAGGCATTGGCGATGTTGGCGTGCTTGGCGGCATACTGGATGCGCACCTTCGGATCGGACTCCTGCGCCTTGCCGATGATCTCCAGACGGCGCGTGCGCAGGTCGATCTTCATCGGGTCGGAGCGGTGCTGTACATACCGCACGGCATCCGAGGTGATGTACTGCTGCGTGTTGCCCGGGAAGCCGTAGATCATCGTAAAGTCGCCCTCGTCGATGCCACGGGTCGAAACCGTAAAGTGACGCTTGGGGCGGTAGGGAACATTCTCCGCGGAGTAGGCAGCCGGCTCGTTGTTCTTGTCGGCATAGATGCGGAAGAGTGAGAAATCGCCCGTGTGGCGCGGCCAGATCCAGTTGTCCGTGTCGCCACCGAACTTACCGATCGACGAGGGGGGAGCACCCACCAGGCGCACGTCGTCGAACTGCTCATAGAGGAACAGGAACTGCTGGTTGCCGTAGTACATCTGCTCGATCGTGGCGCGGTAGTTCTTGCCCTCCTTCACCGCCTCGGCAATCAGCTCCTCGCGCGTAGCTCCGGCCGCGAGGCGATCCGTGACCTCCTCCATGCGCACCAGGATGCGTACCCACAGACCCTCGTTCGGAAGCTCCTCCTGACGGTTGCGTGCCCAGAAACCGTGGGTCAGGTAGTCGTGCTCGACGGCCGAGTGGCTCTGAATAGCGTCGTAACCGCAGTGGTGGTTGGTCAGCACCAGACCCTCCTCGGAGATGATCTCGCCCGTGCAGAATCCGCCAAAGAGCACCACGGCATCCTTCATCGAGGCCTTGTTGATGCTGTAAATATCCTCGGTGGTGAGCTTGAAGCCCTTCGAGCGCATATCCTTCATGCGCGACGAAATGAGGCTCGGCAGCCACATGCCCTCATCGGCCACGGCGGGCAACAGGACGAGGGTCGCCAAAACGGAAAGTAAAAGTTTCTTCATGGTATTTAAGCGTTTATAAATTTCTCCAATTCAAGGTAAAGTCGCTGAATGGGCAGTCCCATCACGTTGTAGAACGAGCCGTCGATGCGCTCGATGCCGACGTAGCCGATCCACTCCTGAATGCCGTAAGAGCCCGCCTTGTCGAAGGGCTTGCAGGTATCGACGTAGTAGGTGATCTCCTCCTCGGTCAGCGCACGAAACCAAACATCGCTCCGTGCCGAGAAGGTCTCGGTGCGTGTGGCGGTGCGAAGCGTAACGCCCGTGATGACCGTGTGGCGGTTACCTGCCAGACGACCCAACATGAGGATCGCATCGGTTCGATCTTTCGGCTTGCCGAGCACCTCACCCTCCAAAATCACCACCGTATCGGCCGTGAGCAGAATATCGTTTTCGGCCAACGCTTCGGGATAGGCCTCGCTCTTGAGGCGCGAAAGGTAGGCCGGCACCTCCTCTGTCGCAAGCGTCGCGGGATAGCACTCCTCACAGTCGTATTTGGCCGTGAGGGTAAAGGGAATCCCCGATCCGGCAATCAGCTCCCGACGGCGGGGCGACTGCGAGGCCAGCAGGAGGCGATAGGGTCGTAGTTTTTCGTGTAGCAGCATCTTCTTTAGCGAATGTCGAAGTTGAGTAATTCGTGGCCACCCAGCGTAGCTCGGAGGTTGTCTCCTGCCGTTACCTTGCCCACACCGGCCGGTGTCCCCGTGTAGATCAGATCGCCCATGCGGAGCATCACATAGCGCGAAACGTGGGCAATGAGCTGATCCACCGTCCAGAGCATCTCGGCCGTGTTGCCCGTTTGGCGTTTCTCGCCGTTGAGTGCCAGCTCGAAGTGCAGATTTTGCACATCACCCCCCAGCTCCGCAAGCGGGATAAATCGGGGCGAGAGGGCAGCCGAGTAGTCGAACGATTTGCAGCTCTCCCACGGCAGACCCTCGGCAATCGCCTTGCGTTGCAGGTCGCGGGCCGTGAAGTCGATGCCCAAGCCCACCTCGTCGTAGTAGCGGTGGGCAAAACGCTCCTCGATGCAGCGTCCCACGCGGTTGATCTTTACCACCAACTCACACTCGTAGTGAATCTCGTTCGAGAACGAGGGGATGTAGAAGGGGTCGTTGTTGCGCAACAGAGCCGTGTCGGGCTTCATAAAGAACAGCGGTTCGTCGGGGCGTTTACCACCCCCACCGAGGTCTTTTTCTTGGATGTGGTCAGCGTAGTTGCGACCTATGCAGATGATTTTCATGGCTTAGTTTTAATGAAGGATATTAAAGAGCGTAAAGATTTTAACGATATTAACGAATCTCTTTAATCTTTACACGCTTTACTCTTTCCTCTCAATTCTTTTACCATCGCTTCGGCAAATCGCTCGCTTGCTCCCTCGCCACCGATAATCGAGCGCAGTTCCTCAAAGTCGGCGAGCATCTTTGCGCGCTTCTCGCCCGCAGGGAGAATCGAGCGCAGCTCCCGCTCGGCCTCCGCCATATCGACCTTGTGGCAGACGACTTCGCGCACCGCCTCACGCCCCAAGTTGATATTGACGAGCGACACGAAGGGAATCTTCAGCACATAGGGGCGCAACACCTCGTAGAGCTTCGGGATGTGGTAGAGCACCATCTCGGGAATCCCCATCAGGGCCGTTTCGAGCGTTGCCGTGCCCGAGGTGACGATGGCCGCCTCGCTGACGGCTAAGGTTTGCTGGGTCTGGTCGCAGAGGTAGCGCACCTCGGAGCCGCATAGATAACGATCGTAAAGCTCCTTATCGAGCCACGGCACAGCCGTTACGACAAACTGATATTCGGGCATCCGTTTCGAGAGGGCCACCATGTCGGGCAGGTTCTCGCGGATCTCATTCACGCGCGAACCGGCCACAAGGGCGACAATCGGGCGCTTGTCGAGTCCGTTGCGACGCGCAAACTCCTCGCGCGAAAGCAACCGTTTGCGTCGTGCGGCAATATCGTCCACGAGGGGATTGCCGCAGAAGGTCGTCTCGATGCCGAACCGTCCGAACCACTCCGTTTCGAAGGGGAAGATGATGTAGAGGCGATCGACATATCGTTTAATCTGCTTCACGCGGTGCTCCTTCCACGCCCACGCCTTGGGGGCGATGTAGTAGAAGACCTTGATCCCTGCCTCGTGCGCCCACTTGGCAATCTTGAGGTTGAATCCCGGGTAGTCGATCAGAATCACCACATCAGGGTTGTATCGCTTGATGTCGGCCTGGCACTCTTTCATTTGGCGGCCGATCGTGCGGAGGTTCTTCAGCACATTGGCAAAGCCGAAAAACGAGGTCTCGCGGTAGTGCTTCACCAAGTTCTCCTTGCCACCCGCCTCGGCCATCAGATCGCCTCCCCAGAAACGAAACTCCGCTTCCGAGTCGACCTTCTTCAGCCCCGCGATCAACTTCGATCCGTGCAAATCACCCGACGGTTCACCGGCAATGAGATAGAATCTCATAAATTCAAAATTTAGAATGTAAAATGCAAAATTATAAAATCACACGCTCTCCAATTCAAAACGCCGAAATCCAAACTCCTTGGAATTTTGAATTCCAAATTCTACATTTTGAATTACGAAGTTACTCTTCCAACAGGTCGGGGCGCAGTTGTCTTGTGCGCTCGTAGGCCATCTCCTCCTGCCACTTCTCGATCTCGCCGAAGTTGCCCGAGAGCAGTACATCCGGCACACGCCAACCGCGGAACTCGGCCGGACGGGTATAGACCGGAGGTGCGAGGAGGTTATCCTGAAAACAGTCCGTCAGGGCCGACGACTCGTCGCCAATCGCCCCGGGGACGAGTCTTACCACCGAGTCGGCAATGATGCAGGCCGCCAGCTCGCCCCCCGTCAGCACATAGTCGCCAATCGAGATTTCGCGCGTGATGAGGTGCTCGCGGATGCGGTGGTCGATCCCCTTGTAGTGACCGCAGAGGATGATGATGTTTTCGAGCGTCGAGAGGCGGTTGGCCTCGTGCTGGTCGTAGCGGATGCCGTCGGGCGAGGTGTAGATGATCTCGTCGTAGTGACGCTCCGATTGCAAGTGCTCGATAAGCTCAAAGACCGGCTCGCACTTCATCACCATACCCGCCTCACCTCCGAAGGGGTAATCGTCGGTCGTCTTGCGCTTGTCGTGTGCCCAATCGTGGAGGTTGTGCACCACAATCTCCACAAGCCCCTTCTCCTGCGCACGCTTCAGGATCGACTCGTTCAAGGGCGAGGCCATCAGGTCGGGTACGGAAGAAATTATATCGATTCGCATAGTTGGATAGAAATTCTACATTTTGAATTCTACATTTTGCATTTGCAAATAAACTACGAGCGGTAG
>CAYOEE010000110.1:0-5439 GCA_964402935.1 uncultured Alistipes sp.
AGCATCACGCGATGGCTGGTCTCGGAAGAGAGATAGGAAAATTCAAAATTTAGAATTCAAAATTATTTTTGCCGACTGCTTATAGGTCCCATAGGCCTTATAGGCCACATAGGCCCTCGTTTGCCTTTTCCGCCTTTCCTACCCTCTAAAAAAAAGGAATTTCAGGCTATCCAAAACCGAAAAACAGAACAATCCAAACAGCCCCACAGGTGTGGTGAACTAAGATTTTTCACCCCGAAAAACGTATTTTCACCCCTAAAAACCCTGTTTTCGTCCTCATTTTGGCCTTTTTGCCACTTTTATTTGTCTATTTTGGATTTAATCCGCATCTTTGCGACCGAAACGTGCAAAAACTGCTCGTTACTTATTTAGAAAATTGACGTCGCCTCACACGATCCGACGAAGTTGTTAAACTTAAACTTTACAAGATGAAAAAAATCTTTACGCTGATCTTGACGCTTGCAACCGTTTCGACGGTATTTGCCGGCGGTCCGATGACCAACACAAACCAGAGCGCCGCTTTCCTGCGCTCGATTGCGCGCGGTACGTCGCTCGATCCGGATGCCGTGTACAACAACCCGGCCGGTGTTGTATTTATGGAAGATGGCTGGCACCTGGGCTTGAATAACCAGATGGCCAAGCAGACCCGCACAGTGAACTCGACCTTCGAGCTCTTCCGTCTGGGCGCAAGCAACCCGACGCTCGTAGGCCTGGATGAGCAGGGCTACCTGCAGCACTTCCCGAAGGAGTTCGAGGCTGAGGTATTCTCGCCGCTGATTCCCAGCTTCCACCTCGCCTGGAAGAAGAATCGTTGGGCCGTAATGCTCGGCATGGGTGTCAATGGCGGTGGCGGTAAGCTGAAGTTCAACGACGGTCTGCCCTCGTTCGAACGTATGTTCGCCGTACTGCCCGGCGGTATGTCGCAGCTGGGTGTAAACGCCACGCAGTATGATCTGGATATGTACCTCGAGGGTGAGTCGATGACGCTTGCCTTCAATGCCGGTGTCGCTTTCCGCATCACGGATTGGCTGTCGGTGGCCGCTCAGGCTCGCTTCAGCACCACCTCGAACAGCTACACGGGTCACCTGAAGAACATCTCGGTGAATGTAGGCGGTCAGATGACGCCCGCAGCCGCCATCTTCAACAACGTATTTACGCAGTTGCAGGGTCAGCTGAGCGGTTTGCAGGCTCAGTACGAGCAGGTTGTAGGCGCTTACGGAGCTGATTCGGAGGCCGCCCAGCAGCTCGCTGCCGGTATGCAGCAGCTCGGCGCGGCCATGACGACCGTAGGTACGAACGCCGTGCTTACGTCGGATCACATCCTCGACGTGAAGCAGAAGGGTACGTCGTTCAGCCCCGTAGTGGCTCTCTACTTCCAGAAGGGCAAGTGGGCTGCTTCGGCCAAGTATGAGTTCAAGATGGCTACCGAGCTTGAGATCGAGTCGGCCGAGGTATCGGCGAACGATCCCGTGATCAACGGTCTCTTCCCCGACGGCACGAAGGTTAAGTCCGAGACGCCCGCCCTGTTGGCCGTGGCTGCCAGCCGCGAGTGCGGTCCGGTGAAACTGACGGCCGAGTGGCACTACTACTTCGACAAGGATGCCGAGAACTCGTTCTCGAGCTGCATCGAGGGCAACACGCAGGAGTACCTCTTCGGTGCCGAGTGGAACATCACGGATAAGTGGCTCGCCAGCGCCGGTGTACAGCGCACGCAGTACGACATGAACGAGAACGCATACTCGGACATGAACTTCACGACCTCGTCGTGGTCGACGGCTATCGGTCTGGCTTACCGCATCAACGACATGATCCGCATCAACGCCGGTGTCATGCCGACCTTCTACGAGGAGGTAACGAGCAAGGGGCAGTCGAACGGTCTCGACTTCACGGACGTTTACGATCGCACCTCAATCTCGTGGGGTCTCGGCCTGGATTTCAAGTTCTAATCCGAATCTGATCACAAACGTAAACGGTGCTTGGCAACAATTCGGATGTCAAGCACCGTTTTTGTATCATCACGAAACGATAAAGAGAAACGAATATGAAAATCAAAGGTAAAGTTGTACTGATCACGGGCGGTGCGTCGGGCATCGGTCGCATCATGGGCCGCCGCTCGCTCGAAAAGGGGGCTGAGGCGCTGATTATCTGGGATATCAACGCTGAGAACATCGCCTCGACCTGTCGGGAGTTCTCCACCATAGGCACGGTCATCGGCGAAAAGGTCGATGTGTCGAGCACGGAGCAGATCAAGGCCGCCTATGCCAAAGCCAAAGCACAAGTCGGGCGTGTCGATCTGCTGATCAACTGCGCGGGCATTGTGACGAGCAACCAATATTTCGACGGGCTGACGGCCGAGGAGATTCGTCGCACGATGGAGATCAACGCCCTCGCCCCGATGAATATCGCACTCGAGATGCTGCCCGATATGCTCTCGCGCAACGAGGGTCACATCTGCAACATTGCCTCGGCAGCCGGTCTTTTGGCCAACCCCCGTATGTCGGCTTATGCCGCCTCGAAGTGGGCCGTGATTGGTTGGTCGGACTCGTTGCGCGTCGAGCTGAAGGAGCGCAAAAGCAACGTACACGTCACGACCATCGCCCCCTATTACATCAATACGGGTATGTTCGACGGCGTCGAGTCGCGTTGGTTTATGCCGATTCTCGATCCCGAGAACACCTCGCGCAAGATTCTCCGCGCCGTGGAGCGCAACCAAACCTTCAGCGGTATTCCGTGGGGCTTCCACATCGTGCGCCTCTTCCAGGGCATCTTCCCCACCCCCGTATTCGATTTTCTGTTCGGTAAGCTCTTCGGCGTTTACCACACGATGGACCACTTCACGGGTCGCAAAAAGTAAGCACACATGGCTCTGCAAAACACACCGCACACGACCATCCTGCGCCTTACGGAGGAGCAACGCAACTTCTTTCGTTCGGGCGCTACGCGCGACTATCAATTCCGTCGCGCACAACTCAAGCGCCTCGAAGCGGGGCTGAAAAAGTGGGAGAAACCCCTCACGGAGGCGCTGTGGCAGGATCTGCACAAATCCTACGAGGAGGCCTACATGACCGAGCTGAGCATCGTGCTCGGCGAGATCAAGAACCACCTGAAGCACCTCAAAGGCTGGATGCGCCCCAAGCGAGCCTGCTCGCCGCTCAAGATATTCCCTTCGAGAAGCCGCGTCATGACCGAGCCGCTGGGGTCGGTACTCATCATCGCACCGTGGAACTACCCCGTGCAGCTGCTGCTTAACCCGCTGGTGGGTGCTATTTCGGCCGGTTGCACGGCACTTCTGAAGCCCTCGCCTTACGTTCCGAACGTATCGCGCGTGCTGGAGGAGTTGATTCGTGACACGTTCGAGGAGCGCTATGTAGCCCTCGTGCAGGGCAACCGCGAGGTAAACGGCCGACTCCTTGCCGAGCGCTTCGACCACATCTTCTTCACCGGCAGTCCCGACCTGGGTCGCAAGGTGATGGAGGCCGCCTCGAAGCACCTTACGCCCGTAACCTTGGAGCTGGGTGGCAAAAGCCCCTGCATCGTGGATCGGGATGCCGACCTGGAGGTTGCCGCCAAGCGCATCGCCTGGGGCAAGTCGCTCAATGCCGGTCAGACCTGCATCGCGCCCGACTACCTCATGGTGCACGAGTCGGTTCGTGAGGAGCTGCTCGACAAGATCGCCCATGCGTTCCACGACCTGCTGGGCGAGGACCCGCAACAAAGTCGCCACTTTGTCCGCATCGTCAGCGAGCGCGCCTTCGACCGCCTGACGGGCTACCTCAAGGAGGGGAACGTGCGCTTTGGCGGTCGCACCGACCGTGCGGAGCGCTACGTCGAGCCGACCATCCTGGAGGGGGTTACGGAGACTGACCACGTAATGCAGGAGGAGATCTTCGGGCCGATTCTTCCGGTCGTCAGCTACCGCACGATCGAGGAGGCGATCGACTTTGTGACCCGACGCGAGAAGCCGCTGGCGCTCTACTTCTTCGGCAAGAAGCATCGTCAGGAGGTGCTACGCAACACCTCGTCGGGTGGCGCGTGCCTGAACGACACGATCATGCACATCGCCAACGAGCGCATCCCCTTCGGGGGCGTGGGTCAGTCGGGCATGGGTTGCTACCACGGCTACGACTCCTACCTCTGCTTCTCGCATCGTCGCTCGGTGGTCTCGACCACCACGCTTTTCGACCTGCCGCTGCGCTATATGCCCTATTCGCTTTTCAAGTGGATCAAGGGGCTGTTGTAGGGCGTCGAAGCGCCACAGCAAAAGAAAAATGAGTTCGATCGGCATCGAACTCATTTTCTTTTTGTACCTTTGCCCAAGTATGAACAACAACATCACCATCTTAGGCATCGAATCCTCGTGTGACGATACGTCGGCGGCCGTATTGAGGGACAATGTACTGCTCTCGAACGTCATCGCCTCACAAGCCGTGCATATCAAGTATGGCGGCGTGATTCCGGAGTTGGCCTCGCGTGCCCACCAGCAGAACATCATCCCCGTCGTGGATACCGCCCTGAAGGAGGCAGGCGTCAAACTCGAAGAGATCGACGCCATCGCCTTTACGCGCGGCCCGGGTCTGGTGGGTTCGCTCTTGGTTGGCGTTTCGTTCGCCAAGGGACTTTCGATTGCGCAGAACATCCCCCTGGTCGAGGTCAATCACCTGCAGGGGCACATCCTCTCACACCTGATCGACCTTCCGGAGCGCGAACTACCCCACCCGCGTTTCCCGTTCCTCTGCCTCTTGGTCAGCGGTGGTCACACGCAGATCGTGCGGGTCGATTCGCCCACCGAAATGGAGATTCTCGGCACGACGATCGACGATGCGGCCGGTGAGGCCTTCGACAAGTGCGCCAAGGTGATGGGACTCCCCTACCCGGGCGGCCCGGTGATCGACCGCCTGGCCAAGGAGGGCAACCCCAAGGCCTTCCACTTCGCCCGCCCGCACGTCGAGGGGTTCAACTACTCCTTCTCGGGGCTCAAGACCTCGTTCCTCTACACGTTGCGCGATGCCGTGAAGGAGAATCCCGACTTTATCGAGCAGAACAAAGCCGATCTCTGCGCCTCGTTGCAGGCCACGATCATCGAGATACTTCTCAAGCAGCTCGTGCGCGTTTCGAAGGAGACGGGCATCCGCGACATCGCCATTGCCGGTGGTGTTTCGGCCAACTCGGGACTGCGCGACGGCATCACGGCCGAGGGCAAAAAGCGCGGCTGGAGAACCTTCCTGCCCGAATTTAAGTTCACGACCGACAACGCCGCCATGATCGCCATGGCCGGCTACCACCGCTACCTGCAAGGGGAGTTTGCTCCGCTCGACATCGCCCCCGTGGCACGATTGGAAGAACTTTTATAAAGTTGAAAGTTGGAAATTGAAAGTTAATTGGTCTTAGAAGCTGTTTAAATTTGTTTGCGAAATGATTTTACAGCTTTTTTGTGGCTAT
>CAYOEE010000111.1:0-5375 GCA_964402935.1 uncultured Alistipes sp.
TAAATATCAATCATTTCAAAGAACTATTTCGATTTTTTAGTGGACACTAATGATTCTCAATGCTAAATTTTGAATTAGATTTCCTATCTTTGTACGCATAACGTAAAACCTTATCTTACCTATGTCCGCCCCATTAGCCGAACGCCTACGCCCGCAAAAGCTCGATGATTACATCGGGCAGGAGCATTTGGTGGGCGAAAAGGGCGTATTCCGCAAATTTTTCGAGACGGGGAATGTTCCCTCGTTCATCCTTTGGGGACCTCCGGGGGTGGGCAAGACGACACTGGCGAAGATTGTCGCCACGCAGCTCGATCGCCCCTTCTTCACCCTCTCGGCCGTCACGTCGGGCGTGAAGGATGTGCGCGAGGTGATCGAGTCGGCCAAGCGGCAACGCTTCTTCGATCAGCGCGCCCCGTTCCTCTTCATCGACGAGATTCACCGCTTCAACAAATCGCAGCAGGACTCACTCCTGGGTGCGGTTGAGCAGGGCATCTTCACGCTCATCGGAGCTACGACCGAGAACCCTTCATTCGAGGTTATCTCGCCCCTTTTGAGCCGTTGTCAGGTCTATATTCTCAAGGCCTTGGAGGATCAAGACCTCGAGAAACTCCTGCGCCGTGCCCTCGAAAAGGACGAACTGCTCAGTCACCGCGAAATCGAGGTGCAGGAGACGGGTGCTCTGTTCCGCTTTTCGGGTGGCGACGCGCGTAAGCTACTGAATATCCTCGACATTGTGGTCGGAGCTACGGATGGCAAGGTTACCATCACGGATCAATACGTTACCGACTGCCTGCAACAGAATATCGCCCTCTACGACAAGAAGGGCGAGCAACACTACGACGTTATCTCGGCCTTTATCAAATCGGTGCGAGGCAGCGATCCCAACGCCGCGATCTACTACCTCGCGCGTATGTTGGCCGGTGGCGAAGAGCCGCGTTTCATCGCCCGACGACTCGTCATTTTGGCCTCGGAGGATATCGGTCTGGCCAACCCCAATGCCCTACTTTTGGCCAACGCCTGCTTCGACACGGTGCACAAAATCGGTATGCCCGAGGCACGCATCACGCTGGCCGAGACGACCATCTACCTGGCCACCTCGCCCAAGAGCAACTCGGCCTATATGGCGATCAATAAGGCACTTGCGATGATCGAGAAGAATACGACGAATCGTCCCATTCCGCTCCATATCCGCAACGCTCCGACGAAACTGATGGCCGAGGCGGGCTATGGCGAGGGGTATAAGTACGCTCACGACTACGAGAATCACTTTGCCGAGCTGGAATTCCTGCCCGAGTCGCTTTCGGGGACACGCTTCTACGAGCCCGACCTGCAAAACGCCGCCGAGCAGAAGATCGCCGAACGCATCAAAACCCTCTGGAAAGGGAAGTATTAGCCCCGATTCACAATGAAACGCATCGGCATTATCTCCGACACACACAGCACGTTCGACGAGCCGCTTCGCCAATTTTTGGCCGAGGTGGACGAGATTTGGCACGCGGGGGATATCGGGTCGGTGGAGCTGGCCGACGAGATTGCCGCTTTCAAGCCCCTCCGCGCGGTCTATGGCAATATCGACGGCGGCGTGGCTCGACGCATCTATCCCCAATTTGCCGCGTTCCGTTGCGAGGGAGTGCAGGTGTTGATGACCCACATCGGCGGTTATCCGCGTCGCTACGCCCCGGGGGTGGCACAACGGATTCAGCAACTACGGCCCAAGCTCTTCATCGCAGGACACTCGCATATCCTTAAGATTCAGTACGATCCGATCTATGATCTCTTGGCCGTCAATCCGGGTGCAGCAGGCACTTACGGCTTTCACAAGGTGCGCACGGCCCTGCGCCTTGTGATCGACGGGGAGGATATGCGCGATATGGAGATCTTGGAACTCCCTCGTTTTCAGAAGGTTTAGTAAAATCCGCACAACCGGCATACTACAAACGGTTCTCGGTGCGTTCCTTGCGAGCACAAATTTGATTTTTGGCTATGCAAGTGAACATTTCCAAAACGCTGGAGGGCATCCTGGCCCGCACGGCGTTCCGTATGACCAAACAGGCGATCCGCCACCACCTCAAGGACCACCTGATGCTCTCACTCCTCGAGGAGGAGGGAGGTTTGGCCTATCAGGTGCTCACGACCCACCTTGCTCCGTGGGAGATCTACCAACTGCGACTACGCATCGAGCAAGCGGTGCAACAACCCGCCTCGCACGAGGAGGCGGAGGAGCCTGAAGCTCACTACCGTCGTTTCAGCATCGCGCTGACGGCTCACTTTGCGGAAGCGAAACGCATCTCCACGGTACACGCCCTGTTTCTTATCGCCTCCGATCCAACCTCGGCCAGCTCGGCACTGCTGGCACGTTACCGCATCACGCCCGAGCTGATTGCCGCCCAGCTCACCAAGCTGGAGTCCGACAGTGAGCGTTTCGACGCCCCCGATCCTCGGCCGATCAAGGAGTTGGGCACTTCGCCCGTCCCTATCACAGCCCCCTCTGCGTTGGAGCGCTTCGGCACCGACCTCACGCGCGAAGGGCGCGAGGGGCGCATTGACCCCGTGATCGGACGCGAAGAGGAGATCGAGCGCATGATTCACATCCTCGCGCGTCGTAAGAAGAACAACCCCCTCCTCGTGGGTGAGGCGGGGGTTGGTAAAACGGCCATCGTCGAGGCGCTGGCTCTGCGGCTTGCGACGGGCGAAGTGCTCCACACGCTACGCGAGAAGCGTATTTTTGCCCTCAACCTGGCCTCGTTGGTGGCCGGCACGAAGTTTCGAGGCGAATTTGAGGAGCGCATCCAGCAGATCGTCGAGGAGCTTCGCATGAAACAAAACACGATTCTCTTCATCGACGAGATTCACACGCTGATCGGCGCAGGAGCAACGCAGGGGGCACTCGATGCCGCAAACATCCTAAAACCGGCTTTGGCGCGCGGCGAACTGCAACTGATCGGAGCTACGACCTTCGAGGAATACAAGCGCGAAATGGAGCGCGACAGTGCTCTGGAGCGTCGTTTTCAGCGAATCCGAATCGAGGAGCCGACCATCGAGCAGACGCTTGAGATACTGCGACGTATCGCCCCAACCTACGAGGCACACCACCGCGTGCGTTATACGGAGGAGGCGCTGAGAGCCTGCGTTCGCCTCTCGGAGCGCTACCTCACGGAGCGGAAATTTCCAGATAAGGCGATCGATATGCTGGACGAGGCAGGTGCGCGCGCCCATCTGCACCCAACCGCAAACTCCCCAAAGCGTGCCGAGGAACTTGCCCAAGCACGGCATCAGGCGCTCTCGGAGGCTCGCTACGAGGAGGCTGCCGCGACACGCATCGAGGAGCTGAAGCAACGCATCACGGCCGAGGAGGAGGAGGTTGTAGAGGTGGATCACCGAGCCATCGAGAGCCTGATGACCCACCTGACGGGTATCCCCCTTGAGCGGTTGGCCGAGGGGGAGGCGAAGCGATTACACGGTCTGAAGAGTCACCTGCAAGGGTGCGTTATCGGGCAGGAGGAGGCCACCGAGCGCCTTGCGCGGGCGATCCTGCGGGCGCGTGCCGGATTGAAGGATCGCAACCGCCCGATCGGAGTCTTTCTCTTTGTCGGGCCTACGGGAGTCGGGAAGACCCTGCTGGCCAAGGAGCTGGCCAAATGGCTCTACGACGAGGAGCGCGGATTGATCCGCCTCGACATGAGCGAATACAGCGAAAAGCATAACGTTGCCCGCCTCATTGGTTCACCGCCGGGTTATGTGGGGTATGGCGAGGGCGGTCAATTGACCGAGGCGGTGCGGCGTCGCCCCTATGCCGTGGTGCTCTTCGACGAGATCGAAAAGGCGCACCCCGAGGTCTTCAACACCCTGCTGCAACTCTTCGACGAGGGACACCTCACGGATGGTGCAGGGCGTAAGGTCGATTTTCGGAACACGGTGCTCATCATGACCTCGAACGTAGGGTCACGCACGGCTGCAGAACGCCCTCAACGGGTGGGCTATACCACCTCCACACATGCTGCTGAGCAGTGCTCGACGACCCGACAGCATTACTTGAAGGCACTGGAGAGCACCTTCGCCCCCGAGCTGCTGAATCGGGTGGATGAGGTGGTGCTGTTCAGCGCGTTGAACCGCGAGGCGATGGAGCGCATCGTCGAGCTGGAGCTATGTGCGATCTCGGCGCGCACCGAAGAGTTGGGCATTTCGCTCCGAATCTCCGAGGCGGCCAAACGCCACTTGGCGATGCTGGGCTACGAACCGCGTTTCGGGGCGCGTGCCCTGAAGCGCACACTCACCGATCAACTCGAAACACCCCTTGCCGAGCTGATCGTGAGCCAAACCCTCCCCTCGCAAACTCAGATTGCCGTTGACCTCTCCCCCGACGGAACACTCTCGCTCGGCGTAGGATGAAAAAACGAGGCTGTCCAACAAATTTTTGTTGAACAGCCTCGTTTCGTTAGATGTTGTATAACAAGAGGGATAACGTACCCCTATTGGTACATCTCCTCGTAGTACTTTTCGTATTCGCCGGAGGTGATGCGGTCCATCCAGGGTTGGTTGTCCAAATACCAGCGGACGGTCTTTTCGATGCCCTCTTCGAATTGCAGCGAGGGTTCCCAGCCAAGCTCCTTTTGGAGTTTCGTTGAGTCGATGGCGTAGCGCAAATCGTGGCCGGCACGGTCCGTGACGTAGGTAATCAGGTCGAGCGAAGCGCCCTCCTCATTGCCCAGCAGGCGATCCACGGTCTTGATAATCACACGAATCAGGTCGATATTCTTCCACTCGTTGAAGCCGCCGATATTATACGTCTCGGCCGTCTTCCCCTTGTGGAAAATCAGGTCAATCGCGCGAGCATGATCCTCGACATAGAGCCAATCGCGCACATTCTCGCCCTTTCCATAGACGGGGAGCGGTTTACGGTGGCGGATGTTATTGATAAAGAGCGGAATCAGCTTCTCGGGGAACTGATACGGGCCATAGTTATTCGAGCAATTGGTTACGATCGTCGGCAGGCCGTAGGTATCGTGGTAGGCGCGCACGAAGTGATCCGACGAGGCCTTCGAAGCCGAATAGGGCGAGTGGGGATCGTACTTTGTGGTCTCTGTAAAGAGCGTTTCATCTGCTTCCAGCGCCCCATAGACCTCATCGGTCGAGATATGGTAAAAACGCTTCCCTTCGAACTTTTCGGGCAAGGACTCCCAATAAAGTTTGGCAGCTTGGAGGAGCGAGAGCGTACCCATCACATTCGTGCGAGCGAAGGTGAAGGGATCCTTGATCGAGCGATCGACATGGCTCTCGGCAGCGAGGTGGATCACGCCGTCGATTCTCTCATGCTGCATCAGTTGACAGATTGCCTCGAAATCGCAGATATCACCCTTCACAAACTTGTAGTTCGG
>CAYOEE010000112.1:0-5360 GCA_964402935.1 uncultured Alistipes sp.
GTGATCGAGTCGCCGATCATGGTCATGTGAGCCGCCAGGTTTTGCGACTCGACAAAGCGCACGGTACTCTCCAGCGTACCCTTCAGCTCCACGGTAAAGACGGCCGACGAGCCGAAGCGGAAGTATTTCTTGGCATTCGCGTAGCTCGGATGATCCTCGAAGCCAACGAAGCTCACACGCTCCACCTTGGGGTGCGTGCGACAATACTCGGCCAGACGCCACGTCGTCTCCACCTCCTGCTTGACGCGTAGCGACAGAGTCTCCAGACCCAGCATCATCAGGTAGGCATCGAAGGGCGAGGGACAGCAACCAAAGTCACGCAGGCCATCCACGCGGCACTTTACGATGAAGGCCGCCGCGCCGAACGTCTCGTAGAAGTTCAGCCCGTGATAACCCTCAGACGGGCCGTCGATCTGCGGGAATTTGCCATTCGACCAATCGTAGTTTCCGCCATCGACAATCACACCGCCCATGGCCGTACCGTGGCCGTTGATCCACTTCGTAGCCGAATCCACGACAATATTGGCACCCCAATCAAAGGGGTTGCAGAGGTAACCTGCCGCGCCAAAGGTATTATCAACCACAAACGGCACATCCTTCTCCTTGGCTACGGCAGCCAACCCCTCCAGGTCGAGCACGGCACAGGCCGGATTGCCCATGCTCTCGACATAGATCGCCTTCGTCTTTTCGTCGCACAAGGCGGCAAAGGCCTCCGGCTCCTCCGACTGTGCGATGCGAACCTCGATGCCGAGGTTGCGCAGCGAGATGCGGAATTGGTTGTACGTACCACCATAGAGGTAGGGCGAGGCGACGATGTTGTCGCCCTGCTTGGCCAAGGCCGTCACGGTAATCAGGATGGCCGACATACCCGATGCAAGCGCCAGCGCACCAACACCGCCATAGAGGGCGGCAATGCGCTCCTCGTAGGCCGAGGTGGTGGGATTTTGCAGACGGGTATAGATGTTGCCCGGCTCCGACAGCTCGAAGAGCTTGGCCGCGTAATCGCAACTGCGGAAGCGGTAGGCGGCCGTGGGATAGATACCCACACCGCGCGAACCATTTTCGATTTTAGGATCGAGACCCGCGTGAATCTGGCGGGTCTCGAAACGATATTTCTTCGTATCCATGTTTTAACTATACAAAGGGAATCTTTACTACCTCGGCTTCAATCAGGCGCTCGCGGATTACGATGGCCACCTTCGTGCCGACCTTGGCGTAGGGGGTCTTCACATAACCCAGCGCAATACCGCACTTGAGGCAGGGCGACATCGTACCCGACGTAACGTGGCCGATCTCGTCACCCTCGGGCGATGCAATCTTGTACTCATGGCGCGGCACACCGCGACCGATAAGCTTGATACCCACCAGCTTGCGCTCCACACCTGCGGCCTTCATCGCCTCCATCTTCTTGCGGTCGATGAACTGCTTGCCCTCGGCAAACTTCGTAATCCAGCCCAAACCGGCCTCCAGGGGCGAAGTCGTATCGTCGATGTCGTTGCCATAGAGGCAGAAGCCCTTCTCCAGACGCAGCGTATCGCGTGCACCCAGACCGATGTTCTTCAGACCATACTCCTCACCGGCAGCCCAAAGTGCCTCCCAGAGCTTGTCACCGTCCTCGTTGGCCACATAAATCTCGCAGCCGCCCGAACCCGTGTAGCCCGTAATCGAGAGGATGGCATCCACACCGGCCACCTCCATCTTGCGGAAGGTGTAGTACTCCATATCCTCCACCGACTCGGCGCACAGCTTCTGCACGATCTTCATCGCCAGAGGGCCTTGCACGGCCAGCTGGCAAATCTCATCCGAAGCGTTGTAGAGCTGTTTGCCGTGACCGGCCTCCATGCCCAACTTCGCACCCTCGACGCAGATGTGCTGCCAATCCTTCTCCGTATTGGCGGCATTCACGCACAGCAGGAAGCACTCTGCATCGACGCGATAGACCAAAATATCGTCCACGATACCGCCACGGCCGTTGGGCATACAGGTATATTGCACCTTGCCGTCGAAGAGCTTCGACACGTCGTTCGTCGTGATCTTCTGCAACAGCTCCTCGGCCTTCGGGCCTTTGACCCAGATCTCGCCCATGTGGCTTACATCAAACACTCCTGCCTTCTCGCGAACGGTCATGTGCTCGTCGTTGATGCCCGAAAACTCGATCGGCATATTGTAACCCGCAAACTCGGCCATCTTCGCCCCGTTTGCAAGGTGGTACTTGGTAAAAACAGTGGTTTTCATCTCTTTATGATTGTTTTTGGATTCATTTACTCCTCCTTGCGCTTCAGGCCCAGACGCGGACAACGCTTGAACTCCTTCTCGCGGTCGAACAGGTAGCGGTAGGTCGTGTGTACCTTGTGGCACGTGGCACCCGCGTAGCTGATGATCATGCGATTCATCACGGGGTTGAAGTCACCGATCCACGCCAGCTCGATGTTCTTGTAGTGGTTATCGGGCGACTGGACAAATTGCAGGTAGCGATACATGATGGCCGACTCGACACCCTTGCCCTGATACTCGGGCGTGATGCCGAAGATGATGCCGAAGACGCGGTCACACGACTTTCTGACCTTCAAATCCCACATCAGGCGCAGCTGCTGCCAAAGGCCGAATTTACCGTTGAACTTACCGATCAGGCGATTCAAGTCGGGCACGGTGATAAAGAAGCCGATCGGCTCCTCGTTGTGGTAGGCAAAGAAGATGATGCGCGGATCGACAATCGGCAGAATGGTCTTCATCATCTGCTGAGCCTCCTCGCTCGTCATCGGCTTCACACCCGAGAACAACGACCACGCTTTGTTGTAGATCGTGCGGAAGTTCTCGGCAGCCTCGTTCATGTGTTTCGTATCAATCGGATCGACGTGGTAGCTCGGGTCGGCCAACAGGCGCTCCGAGCGTGTCTTAAGGCGCGACGAAGCCTCCGACTCACCCACCGCCCAATCGTAGCTGTTCTGGTTGAAGTAGTTCTTGAAGCCGTAGTTCTCGAACAGAGCCTGGTAGTAGGGCGGGTTGTAGGGGTTCATGTAGAGGGGCTGATACTCAAAGCCCTTGACCAGAAGTCCCCACCAGTCACGACGCTGGCCGAAGTTCACCGGTCCGTCCATCGCCTCCATACCTTTCGACCGAAGCCACTCGCGGGCGGCATCGAACAGAAGGTTGGCCACCTCTTGATCGTCGATCGACTCGTAGAAGCCGCAGCAACCCGTCGGTTGCTCCTCGATGGCCGCTTTCTCGCGGTTGTAGAACGCGCCGATGCGACCTACGATCTTTCCCTCATGATTGCGAACGACCCAGCGAATGGCCTCACCGTCGTGGAAAAGTTCGTTGTATGCAGGGTCAAAGACCTTCTCGATATCCGTATCGAGCGGGCAGACCCAATTGGGATAATCCTTGTAAAGGCCCTGCTTCGGGAAGTCGATCCACGCACGCTTGTCGGCCGGCGTGGTGACCTCGTGCAGGGTATATTTTACGTTACTCATACCTTAAATAAAAATGTATTTCAGCACAAACAGCACGGCCAAGATACCCGTAACAACGGGAATCTTCTTCACCTGACCGCAGCAGAGGTTAATGGCCACATAGCTGATCATACCGAGCAGGATACCGTCCGAAATCGAGTAGCAGAGCGGCATGGCGATGATGCAGATAAAGGCGGGAATCGACTCCGAGAAGTCGTTGAAGGGGATGTTGCGCACCGGCTCGAGCATGAACAGACCCACAATCACCAGCACGGGAGCCGTAGCGGCGGCGGGAATGGCCAGGAACAGAGGCGAGAAGAAGAGCGCAACAGCGAAGCAGCAGGCCACGACAAAGGCCGTCAAACCCGTGCGACCACCCTGCGTCACACCCGAAGCACTCTCGACGTAGGTTGTCGTGGTCGAAGTACCGATGCAGGCACCTACGGTCGTAGCGATGGCATCGGCCATAAAGGCCTCCTTCAGGCGCGGAATCTGACCATCGGGGCCGATCATGTTGGCCTTGAGGCAGACACCGACCAACGTACCGACCGTATCGAAGAGGTCGATGAAGAGGAACGTGAAGACCACGGCCAGCATATCGAGCGTGAAGATGTGATCCCACTCAAATTGGAACAAAATAGGCTTGATCGACTGCGGCAGCGACACCAAACCACCCCACTCGGTGATGCCCATCGGGATACCGATCAGGGTCGTCAGAAGGATACCGAGCAACATCGCGCCACGCACGTTCTTGGCCACCATCACGGCCGTAATCACCAGACCGATCACCGCCAGCAGGGCGCTACCCTCGGTCACCTCGCCCAGCGTTACGAGCGTTGCGGGATTGTCAATAATCACACCCGCATTTTTCAGACCCACGAAGGCAATAAAGAGACCAATACCCGCTCCGATGGCATTTTTCAGCGTCGCGGGAATGGCATTAACGATCGCTTCTCGCGCATTCGTAACGGTCAGGAGAATAAAAATCAGACCCTCGATCAAGACGGCCGTCAGTGCAAACTGCCACGAATAGCCCATGCCCATACAAACCGTATAGACAAAGAAGGCGTTCAGACCCATACCCGGAGCCAAGGCAAAGGGGAGCTTACCCCAAAGTGCCATCGCAAGCGTAC
The DNA here is from genome assembly GCA_964402935.1 of uncultured Alistipes sp. Classification (GTDB taxonomy): domain Bacteria; phylum Bacteroidota; class Bacteroidia; order Bacteroidales; family Rikenellaceae; genus Alistipes. The sequence continues at coordinate 4,586 of CAYOEE010000112.1, forward strand.
CCACGATAGCAGCCAAAGCCGTCGAGGTGAAGACTGCACCACCGGGCATACCGTCCAACTCCTTGAACATATTGGGATTGACGGCCAGGATGTAGGACATCGTCAGGAAAGTGGTGATACCGGCCAGCACCTCTGTACGCACGGTGTGTTTCGCGGGATCGAACCCAAAGAGTTTCTTCAACATAAGTTTTTGGTTTTTATTGTTCTTCGTTTATTAATTCGTTAGAAGGTCCACTTGGCGACCACCGTGGGGATGGCGTAGAAGCCCTTGCCCACAAAGTTGTTCGAAAGCTCCAGCTCCGTACCCACGCTCAGATGGATGTCGTCCCAACCCTTGATCTTGTTCAGGTTGAGCCACAACTGCGGCTCGGCCAGGAGAATGTGGGTCGTATCCTGCCAAGGACGGCACTCACGCCAAAAATCCACAAAGCCCGAGAACGAACCCCAGCCCTTGGCAAACGAGATACCCCAAACACCCGTAATCTGGAAGTTGGCATTGGCCTTCTCGCCGTCGATATCCGTCGTGTGAGGGATGTGCTTATACATGACGGACAACGACCAGGTCTTCGAGAAATCCTTCGAGTGACCCGAGTAGGTCAAACCGGCCAAATAGGCATCGTTGTACGAACCCACGGCGCGATTCATACCGCCGTTATACTCCAGATGAACCGACAACCAATCGAATTTCGACTGCTGCCAAAAGTTCAGCTCGCGGGCGATCTCCCAATAGGCACCGCTCACACCGTCATCGTAGTCCAGATCGACGAAAAAGAAG
>CAYOEE010000113.1:0-5355 GCA_964402935.1 uncultured Alistipes sp.
GGCCAGCGGCGTATCCTCCATGTTGTTCTGCGGCATATACGAGAGCAGCTTCTTGATGATCTCGATACCCTCCTCCTCGGTATCGACGGCAAACTGTGCCACACCCGACTTGGTCGTGTGCATCGTGGCACCGCCCAGCTGCTCCTGCGTTACATCCTCGCCCGTCACGGTCTTTACGACCTTCGGGCCCGTGAGGAACATATTCGAGGTCTCCTTCTTCATGATGATGAAGTCGGTCAGTGCGGGCGAGTAAACGGCACCACCGGCGCAAGGACCGAAGATGGCCGAAATCTGGGGAATCACACCCGAAGCCATCACGTTGCGCTGGAAGATGTTGGCGTAACCGGCCAAGGCGTTCACACCCTCCTGGATACGGGCACCACCCGAGTCATTCAGACCGATGCAGGGAGCACCGTTGCGCATGGCCATGTCCATGATCTTGCAGATCTTGTCGGCCATCGAGAGCGACAGCGAACCTGCCGTCACGGTGAAGTCCTGTGCAAAGACATAGACCAGGCGACCGGCGATTGTACCGTAACCGGTTACTACACCGTCACCAAACGTATGGCTCTTGTCCATACCGAAGTCGTAACAGCGATGCGTTACGAACATATCAAACTCCTCGAACGAGCCCTCGTCGAGAAGCATCTCAATACGCTCACGAGCCGTGTACTTGCCTTTGGCATGCTGGGCCTCGATGCGCTTCTGACCGCCACCCATGCGAGCCGTCTCGCGGTTTTCGATCAGTTTGTTGATTTTAGCTTGAATTTCGCTCATTGCTAAATGTGTTGTTATTAGATTTGTTGGGTTTATTTGTTCTTATTCTCGCACAACTCGGTGAGGATGCCCTGCGTCGATTTCGGGTGCAGGAAGGCGATCGTCAAACCCTCGGCGCCCTTGCGGGGGGTCTTGTCGATGAGGCGGATACCCTGTGCCTCGGCATCAGCGAGCTGAGCCTCGATATCCTCGCAAGCGAGTGCCATGTGGTGGATACCTACGCCCTTGTTCTCGATGTACTTGGCGATGGTCGAATCCTCCGACGTCGGCTCCAGCAGCTCGATCTTCGTCTGACCCAGCTGGAAGAAGGCCGTCTTTACCTTCTGGTCAGCCACCTCCTCGATGGCATAACACTTCAGACCCAGCACGTTCTCCCAATAGGGAATAGCCTCCTCAAGGCTCTTTACAGCAACACCAAGGTGCTCAATGTGAGATACTTTCATGATGAAAATAAATTTTTATGGTTAATGTTTTGTGAAAATTGTTCATCCAAACCCGTTTTTGGGCACACAAAGATACAAAATTAAAGGCAAAGCACCAAGCAAAAAGCGGAAAGTTTTTCTTTAGAAAAAGGGGGCGAAAAAGAGGGAAAAGAAAGGGCGGGAAAGGAAGTGGCAGGTTGGCGTGGTTTGGCACAGTTTCTGCCCCGTAAGCGGTGATTCACCATTAAATTCACAAAGCCATGAGAAAACATGAAAACACGACAACGGACATCTACGCCTCGAAGACCATGCGGCAAGCCGCACCCGTGGACTGCATCCCCGAAGAGGGCACCACGCCTGAAATTGCCTACCGCATGGTCAAGGACGAGACCTACGCCGAGACACGCCCCGAGTTGAACCTCGCCACGTTCGTTACAACCCACATGGACGAGGAGGCGACGCGCCTGATGAACGAGGCGATTGCGATCAACTACATCGACGAGACGGAGTATCCGCGCGTGGCGGTGATGTGCGGTCGCTGCATCAACATCGTGGCCAACCTTTGGAACACCCCCGAAAAGAACACCTGGAAAACGGGGGCACTCGGCATCGGCTCATCGGAGGCCTGTATGCTGGGTGGTGTGGCAGCCTGGTTGCGCTGGCGCGAAAAATGCAAGAAAGAGGGGAAGCCATGCGACCATCCCAACCTGGTCACAAGCACGGCCTATCAGGTGGTGTGGGAGAAGTTTTGCCAGCTGTGGCAGATCGAGTTGCGCACCGTACCCCTGACCGCCGAGCACCTCACCCTCGACCCGGAGGCCGCGATCAAACTTTGCGACGAAAACACGATCTGCGTCGTACCCGTGTGCGGAGTCACTTGGACGGGACTGGACGACGATGTAGAGGCGCTCGATCGTGCCCTCACGAAGTACCACAAGGAGTCGGGCAACGACATTCCGATTCACGTCGATGCCGCCTCGGGAGGCTTCATTCTCCCCTTCCTTAAACCGCACAAAAAGTGGGATTTCCGCCTCGACCGCGTCCTCTCGATCTCCACTTCGGGACACAAATACGGCATGGTCTATCCGGGTCTTGGCTGGGTCGTTTGGAAGGACAAAAAATACCTCCCAAAGGAGATGTCCTTCTCGGTCAATTACCTGGGCGCCTCGATCACGCAGGTGGGGCTTAACTTCTCGCGCCCCGCAGCGCAAATCTTAGGGCAGTATTACAACTTTATCCGCTACGGCCGCGAGGGCTACAAGGCGGTGCAGGAGGCCACGATGGAGATTGCCGAATATTGCCACCACGCAATCAGCCAAATGAAGTGCTTTGCACCCTACTCGGAGAAGGTCGAGAACCCGCTCTTTATCTGGAAGATGTGCTCGAACTACGAGAAGACGGCCAAATGGACGCTCTACGACCTGCAGGACAAGCTCAAGCAGAGCGGCTGGATGGTACCTGCCTACTCGATGCCGGCCAACATCCAGCAGACGGTTGTCATGCGCGTGGTAGTGCGCCACGGCTTCTCGCGCGACATGGCCGATCAGCTCCTCACGGATATTCGCAACGCCGTCGCGGAGTTCGAAGCCCTGAAGTACCCCACCACCTCGCGCCTGAAATTGGAGGCCGCGGAGAAACAGTGCGGAAAGGTCTATACGCACTAAAGTTGAAAATTAAAAGTTGAGTGTTGAAAGTTTTTTATCGCGCTTTCAGCCGCTCAACAAAAAATTGGGAGATAGCCTAAACCGATGGCCATCTCCCTTTTTGTTGAGCTAACTCGTAACGTTCAACGCTCAATTTTCAACTTTCAACTTTCAACTTTCAACTTCTTTTGCTATTTTTGCAAAGCAAAAAGCCATACTATGTCTTTCACGAAGATTAACCACTACGAACACGAATACATCGACCACCACCACGACTCGGCTTTGCAGGTCACGGAAGGTGTCGAAGATCAGCCCGTTGTAAACCCCTACCTGAAGCGCCGCAAGAAGCGTCAGCTCACGACCGAGGAGTATATCGAGGGTATCCTGCGGGGCGATATCACCATCCTCTCGCGGGCCATTACGCTCATCGAAAGCGCCAATCCGGCTCACTACGCCCAGGCGCAGGAGATCATCGAGGGGTGTCTGCCTCATGCCGGACATTCGATCCGCATCGGCATCACGGGTGTTCCGGGAGCCGGCAAATCGACCTGGATCGAGGCCGTAGGCAACATGGTAACGCGCCTAAAGCACAAGCTGGCCGTGCTGGCCATTGACCCCTCATCGGAACGTTCGGGCGGTTCGATTCTGGGCGACAAGACACGCATGACCACCATCACGACCAATCCCGACATCTTCGTACGCCCTTCGCCCTCGGCAGGTTCGTTGGGTGGCGTAGCACGCAAGACGCGCGAAACGATCGTGCTGTGCGAGGCGGCCGGTTTTGATGTGATCTTCATCGAGACGGTGGGCGTCGGTCAATCCGAGACGGCCGTTCACTCGATGGTCGATATGTTCCTGCTGCTGCAAATTTCGGGTGCCGGAGACGACCTGCAAGGCATCAAGCGCGGTATCATGGAGATGGCCGACCTGATGGTCATCACAAAGGCCGACGGCGAGAACATCCACAAGGCGGAGCTGGCTCGCGTGCAGTATCAGGGTGCTCTGCGCCTCTTCCCGATGCCCGAGTCGGGCGTGCGTCCTGAGGTCTATTGCTGCTCTTCAGTGGCCGAAACGGGGCTCGAGGAGGTTTGGAAGGGGGTCGAGAACTACATCGACCACATCCAGACCAACGGTTACTTCCGCCACAACCGCAACCGACAGAACAAATATTGGATGTACGAAACGATCAACGAGGCGCTCAAATCCTCCTTCTACCACAACCCCACGATCGAGCCGCTGATTGCCGAGATGGAGAGCCGCGTATTGGAGGAGAAGACCTCCTCGTTTACGGCTGCACACGAACTGCTTAAGAGCTATTTCGAGAAGAAATAACCCCGCAAAACGACCCTCTTATGTTGGAAACCTACTACACCTTTCTGGCCGTCATGGCCGTTGTGGCGGTATTTGTATTCGTGGTTCTGCACTTTGTCGAGGCGGGTTACGGCTACCTTTTCAATCCCAAATTCGGCCGTCCGATCTCGAACAAGGCGGGCTGGGTCTTGATGGAAAGTCCCGTATTTATTGCTATGTTGGTGCTGTGGGCACTCTCCGATCGACGCTTCGAGGCTGCACCGCTCGTGCTGTTTCTGCTGTTCCAGACCCACTACTTTCACCGCTCGTTCATCTTCCCGATGCGACTGCGCGGCAACTCGAAGATGCCCTTGGGCATTATTCTGATGGGCATGGTGTTCAACACGCTCAACGCCCTGATGCAGGGTGGCTGGATCTTCTACCTCGCTCCCGAGGGCTTCTATGCCGATTGGCTCTCGAAACCGATGATCTGGATCGGTATGGTTGTCTTCTTCGCGGGTATGGCCATCAACCTCCAGGCCGATCACATCATCCGTACGCTCCGCAAGGAGGGCGATACGCGCCACTACATCCCCTATGGCGGGATGTTCCGCTACGTCACGTCGGCCAACTACTTCGGTGAGTTGGTCGAGTGGACGGGATTCGCCATCGCCTCGTGGTCGTGGGCAGGCGTGGTCTTCGTTCTTTGGACCTTTGCCAACCTCGCTCCGCGTGCCGCCTCACTCCGTCGTCGCTACGAAAAGGAGTTTGGCGAGGAGTTTACGCGCCTGGGGCGCAAACGCATTATTCCGTTTATTTACTAATCCGACGCTATGGATTCCAAACTTTTTACCCCCTTTCAATTAGGACCGCTCACGCTCCGCAACCGCACGATTCGCTCGGCGGCTTTCGAGTCGATGGGTAAGGACTTCGGCCCGACCCAAAAGCTCAAGGATTACCATGTGAGTGTCGCCCGTGGCGGTATCGGCATGACCACCTTGGCCTACGCTTCGATCAACCGCAGCGGCGTGTCGTTCAACTCGCAGCTTTGGTTGCGCGACGAGATTGTCCCCGCATTGAAAGATATTACCGACGCCATCCATGCCGAGGGGGCTGCGGCCGGTATTCAGATCGGCCACTGCGGCAACATGACCCACTGGTCCACCGCAGGCTCGTTCCCCGTATCGGCCTCGAACGGTTTCAACCTCTACTCCCCCACCTTC
>CAYOEE010000114.1:0-1080 GCA_964402935.1 uncultured Alistipes sp.
GTCTCGAACGAGGAGCGCCTGCGCCACTACCTGCAAACGGCCGTGGAGGTCAATGTCGATTCGCCCGTCTTGGTGGACCGCTACATCATGGGTAAGGAGCTGGAGGTAGATGCCATCTGCGACGGCAAGGATGTATTCATCCCCGGCATCATGGAGCACATCGAGCGCACGGGTATCCACTCGGGCGACTCGATCAGCGTCTATCCCACCTTCAGCGTTTCGCAGGCCGTGCGTGACAAGATCATCGACTACACCGTCAAGCTCGGTCTTCGTATCGGCATCGTGGGTCTGTATAACATCCAGTTCATCGTCGATGAGGCCGGTGAGGTCTATGTGATCGAGGTGAATCCGCGTTCGTCGCGTACCGTGCCGTTCCTCTCGAAATCGACCGGTGTGCCGATGGCTCACATCGCTACGCAGGTGATCCTGGGTCGTTCGCTCCGTGAGCAGGGCATCGAGGAGGTCTATGGCGAGGATAAGGGTCGCTGGTATGTCAAGGCTCCCGCCTTCTCGTTTGCCAAGATCCGCGGTATGGATTCCTACCTCTCGCCGGAGATGAAATCGACCGGTGAGGCGATCGGCTATGATGATAAGCTCACGCGTGCCCTCTATAAGGCGCTTCAGGCATCGGGTATGAACGTGTCGAACTACGGTACGATTCTCGTCTCGATTGCAGATGCCGACAAGCCGTTGGCACTGCCTCTGATTCGTCGCTTCTACGACCTCGGTTTCAACGTCGAGGCTACGGCCGGTACGGCCGACTACCTGCGCGAGCACGGTGTGCGCACCCGCACCCGTCGCAAGCTCAACGAGGGTTCGTCGGAGATTATCGACTCGCTGCGTCAGGGTCATGTGAGCTACGTCATCAACACGATCGACGTAAATCAGCACAACACCCGCCTGGATGGCTACGAGATTCGTCGCACGGCTGTCGAGAACAACGTGACAGTCTTCACGGCTCTCGAAACGGTGCGTGTGCTGCTCGATGTATTGGAGGAGATTACGTTGCGGGTATCGACTATCGACGCGAAGTAATTTTCGATTTTATAGGGCATATTTTGCACCTTCTTGTCCGTCTTG
>CAYOEE010000114.1:1180-5354 GCA_964402935.1 uncultured Alistipes sp.
CCGCCTTTAACGCCTTTTAATGATTATGTACAAAAACGCAATCTATACAATTCTCAAGAACGAGCCGCTCACACCGCTCGTTTGGCGGATGGTCTTGGCGGGTGATACCGCATGGATCACTCGCCCGGGTCAGTTCGTAAATATCGCCTTGGAGGGTAAGTTCCTGCGTCGCCCGATCTCCGTATCGGACTACGACGAGAAGACCATCACGTTGATCTACAAAATAGTAGGCGAGGGTACGAAGCAGATGAGCCGGATGCGGGCGGGCGAAAAGCTCGATCTTTTGACCGGCCTTGGCAACGGCTTCGATACCGAGAAGGCTGCCGAGCGCAACCTCCTGGTTGGTGGCGGTGTGGGTGTTCCGCCCCTCTACAACCTGGCCAAAAAGCTCCTCGCGGAGGGTCGTCAGGTGACGGTCATCCTGGGCTTTAACACCGCCTCGGAGGTCTTCTACGAGGAGGAGTTCCGCGCCCTGGGTTGCGAGGTGGTTCTGACGACGGTCGATGGCTCGAAAGGGGTCAAGGGCTTCGTTACGACGGCCATCGACGAGCTGAAGATCGACTTCGGTTACTTCTTCTCGTGTGGTCCGCTGCCGATGCTCAAGGCGCTCTACGACCACACGGTGTGCGAAGGTCAGCTCTCGTTCGAGGAGCGCATGGGTTGTGGTTTTGGTGCCTGCATGGGTTGCTCGTGCAAGACCAAGTACGGCAACAAACGTATTTGCAAAGAGGGTCCGGTACTGTTAAAAGAGGAGGTAATATGGTAAGAGATACTTCGGTAGTTTTGAGCGGTTTGAAGCTGGATAATCCGGTGATTCCCGCGAGTGGTACGTTTGGATTCGGCAACGAGTTCAAGGACTTCTACGACATCAATATTCTCGGCTCGTTCTCCTTCAAGGGAACGACCAAGGAGCCGCGTTTCGGTAACCCCACGCCCCGCATTGCGGAGTGTACATCGGGTATGATCAACGCCGTAGGTCTGCAAAATCCGGGCATCGATCATGTGATCGAGCACGAGTTGCCGCTCCTGAAGACCTACTTCCATAAACCCGTGGTGGCCAATATTTCGGGCTTCTCGATCGAGGAGTACGCCTACTGTTGCGAGCGAATCGACAAGGAGGAGCAGGTGGGCATCATCGAGGTCAATGTATCGTGCCCCAACGTGCGCCACGGCGGTATGTCGTTCGGTACGTCGCCCGAGGCGGCTGCCGAGGTGACGCGTGCCGTGAAAGCCGTGACGACGAAGCCCGTCTATATCAAGCTCTCGCCCAACGTAACGGACATTGTCGCCATCGCCAAGGCGTGTGAGGAGGCGGGTGCTGATGGCCTCTGCCTGATCAATACGCTCTTGGGTATGCGCATCGATACGATGCGTCGCAAACCCGTCATTGCCAATACGATGGGCGGTTTTTCGGGCGCAGCGATCTTCCCCCTGGCCGTGCGCATGGTCTATCAGGTGGCCAAGGCCTGCTCGATTCCCGTGATGGGTTGCGGCGGTGTGCAGTCGGCTTCGAACGTGATCGAAATGATGATGGCCGGAGCTACGGCCGTGCAGGTCGGAGCGGCCAACCTGGTCGATCCCTACGCCTCGAAAAAGATCGTCGAGGAGTTGCCCGTGGAGATGGAGCGCCTCGGCATCGAGCGCTTGCAGGATATTATCGGAATTGTAAAATAAAGACAGATAAAGCTATGATTCAGAACGATGTAATTATTGCCTGCGACTTTAAGTCGGCAGAAGATACTTTCAGGTTCCTCGACCTTTTCAAGGACGAGGAGCGCAAACCCTTCCTCAAGATCGGCATGGAACTTTACTACGCCGAGGGTCCCTCGATTGTGCGCGAGATTAAGCGTCGCGGTCACAAAATTTTCCTCGATCTGAAGTTGCACGATATCCCCAACACGGTCAAGAAGGCCATGTCGGTGCTCTCGCGCCTGGATGTCGATATGACCAACGTTCACGCTGCCGGCACGATCGACATGATGAAGGCCGCCTTGGAGGGTCTGACGCGCGAGGATGGTACGCGCCCCCTGCTGATTGCCGTGACGCAGCTCACCTCGACGAGCGAGGAGCGTATGCAGAACGAACTTTTGATCAACGCCTCGATCAACGATACGATCGTCAAGTATGCCCAAAATACGAGGGCTGCCGGTCTGAATGGTGTGGTCTGCTCGCCCCTGGAGGCCGGTATGGTCAAGGAGGCTTGCGGCAAGGAGTTCCTGACGATCACGCCCGGTGTGCGTTTTGCCGATGGCGAGGTAGGCGATCAGGTGCGTGTGACGACTCCGGCCCGTGCCCGCGAGATCGGCTCGGATTTCATCGTCGTAGGTCGTCCCATCACGGCTGCTGCAGATCCCGTAGCGGCTTATCGTCGTTGTGTCAAGGAGTTCTTGGGTGAATAATAAACGCCGATAAACAATAATAAACAAAGACAATACAATACAATGGAAAAACTTATTGCCAAAGATTTGCTGTCGATCGGTGCAGTCTTTCTGCGTCCCGACCAGCCGTTTACCTGGGCCAGCGGTATCAAGAGCCCGATCTATTGCGACAACCGTCTGACGCTGACGGCGGTTGAGGTGCGCAAGCATGTGGAAGCCGGTCTGGCCGACATCGTTCTCACGAAATATCCCGAGGCCGAGGTGCTGATGGGTACTTCGACGGCCGGTATCGCCCACGCCGCCATCACGGCTACGATCCTCGATATGCCGATGGGCTACGTTCGTTCGGGTCAGAAGGACCACGGTCGCGGTAACCAGATCGAGGGTAAATTGGAGAAGGGTCAGAAGGTTGTGGTGATCGAGGACCTCATTTCGACCGGTGGCTCGTGCATCGAGGTCGTCAATGCCCTGCGTGAGGCCGGTGCCGAGGTGCTGGGTGTCGCTTCGATCTTCACCTACGGCATGAAGAAGGGTCTGGATCGCATGGCCGAGGCCAACGTGATCAACTACTCCCTCTCGAACCTCGACGCCCTCGTGGAGGTCGCTGCCGAGGAGGGTTATATCAAGCCCGAGGATAAGGCACGCCTGATTCAGTTCCGAAATAATCCGTCGGACGAGAGCTGGATGAAATAAGAGCAAAGAGGAGAGAGTTGAAAGTTCCTTTAGTTGCCTTTAGCCGCCTTTTCCGCCTTTCTCGCCCTTTCTCGCCTTTTTGAATTTTGAATTCTAAATTTTGAATTTGCAACTATGCGTCATTTGATCGACCCGACCGACCTTTCGGTACAGGAGATCCACGAGATCGTCACGCTGGCCGAAGATATCATTGCCAACCGTGCCAAGTACCGCGAAGCCTGCAAAGGCAAGAAACTCGCCACGCTCTTCTACGAGCCCTCGACCCGCACCCGCCTCAGCTTTACGGCGGCCATGATGGAGTTGGGTGGCCAAGTCATCGGCTTCTCGGACGCTGCCTCCTCCTCCGTATCGAAGGGTGAGACGGTGGCCGATACGGTGCGTGTGATCCGCTGCTTTGCCGACATCATCGCCATGCGTCACCAAAAGGAGGGTGCTCCGCTCGTGGCCTCGCAGTATGCCGGTATTCCGGTTATCAACGCCGGTGACGGCAGCCATGCCCACCCGACGCAGACCCTCACGGACCTCTTGACCATCAAGCGCGAGAAGGGTCGTCTGGATCACCTCACGATCGGTTTCTGCGGTGATTTGAAGTTCGGTCGCACGGTGCACTCGCTCATCAAGGCTCTGTCGCGTTACGAGGGGATCCGCATCTACCTCATCTCGCCCGAGGAGTTGCGCCTGCCGAGCTATATGCTCAAGGAGATGCGCGCCAACTCGGCCCTCGAGTTCGAGGAGGTTCGCACCATGGAGGAGGTGATGGATAAGCTCGACATCCTCTACATGACCCGCGTGCAGAAGGAGCGTTTCCTCGATGAGGAGGAGTTCGACCGCGTGAAGGACAGCTTCGTGCTCGATCCCGAGAAGCTGAAGGCTGCCCGCGAGGATATGATCATTCTCCACCCCCTGCCGCGTGTGAACGAGATTACCCGCTCGGTCGATAACGACAAGCGTGCAGTCTATTTCCGCCAGGTCGAGAATGGTAAGTTTGTCCGCATGGCGCTGATCTATACGCTTCTCAAGTGGGCCGACGAGAATAAGCCGTTCGACAAGACCCCCGTTTTCAACGAGGAGTACATCACGGGCGACTACACCTGCCCCAATAA
>CAYOEE010000115.1:0-5306 GCA_964402935.1 uncultured Alistipes sp.
CTTTTCCGCCTTTTTCGCCCTTTCTGCCCTTTGCTTCAGCCGCAATAAAAAACTCCGCCTTCCCAAGCAAACCATGGAGGCGGAGTTGTTGTTTTCAACGCGGTTGTCGATTTGGCCGGCCTTATTTCTTATTGAAATTGTTCATCGTCATCGAACAGCCGACCGAGACGAACGAGAGGATTGCCTCCCCGAACAGCTTCAATCGTTCGGGCAGGGCCTTCAGCTCCTCGTCGCTCCACTTGCCCAGCACATAATCGACCTGATGGCCGCGCGGGAAGTCGCCGCCCACACCGAAGCGCATCCGGGCAAAGGACTCCGTGCCAAGCAGTTCGGCGATGTTCTTCAGGCCGTTGTGCCCTCCGGCCGATCCCTGCGGACGCAGACGCAACTGGCCAAACGGGATGGCGATATCGTCCGAGATAACCAGCAGGTTTTCGGGTTTGATCTTCTCCTGCTCCATCCAGTAGCGTACGGCCTTACCCGAGAGATTCATGTAGGTCGAGGGCTTCAGGAGCAGCACCGTGCGACCTCGATGGCGCAGGGTGGCCATATCGCCGTAGCGGACGGTCGAAAATGAAGTGTTGGACGCCCCGGCCAGGGCATCCAACACGCTAAATCCAATGTTGTGACGGGTATCGGCATACTCCGCGCCGATGTTTCCCAATCCAACAATGAGGTATTTCATTGTGCGCTAAGACTATTTCTCGGCGGCAGCAGCACCACGAGCAGCACGGGTCATGCGAACAGCGCAGACAGCGGTCGTAGCGGGCGTCACGAACTTAAGGTTCTCAACCGACAGGTCGCCTACGAAGATCGTCTTACCCAGACCGAGCGTCGTAACATCAACGACGATCTCATCGGGCAGGTGCTCAGCCAGCGCGCTTACGGTCACCTTGCGGGCCGACAGCACGAGCTTACCACCGACCTTTACACCCTCGGCGTTACCGGTCAGACGAACGGGAACAGCCACCGATACGGGCTTGCCGTCAGCGATGCGGAAGAACTCAACGTGGAGCAGCTCCTCGCGTACGGGATGCCACTGTACCTCACGCATTACGGCCTTCTCAACCTTCTCACCGAAGTGGAACTCAACGATGTACGAGTTGGGGGTGTATATCAGCGCCTTGATCTCACGGGGATCGATGGTGAAGTTTACGGTCTCACCGTTACCACAAAGTACGCAGGGAACCATACCCTCGCGACGAACAGCCTTGGCTGCCTTCTTGCCGAAGTCGTTACGCTCAACGGCATTTACAACGATAGTTTTCATTTGTTTGAAAATGTTTAAAAAGTTAAACCACCGACGGTTCTCAGCATAATTTCAGGGAATTATGCCCCAATACCGTCTGTTTGGGAGTGCAAAAGTACAATGCAAAATCGAAAATTCAAAATCCGACGCGCAAATAATGCAAAAGAACTTAAATTTAAGGAGATTAACGATGGTTATTCCCCGCGATTTTCAGCCCTTATCTAATGCACAATCCGCTTCAGGTGCAGCAAAAACTCTTCGGCGGGGTAGGCCCCCAGAATCGTACCGAGCAGTTCGCCCTCGGTGTTGAAAACGAGGTATAGGGGGATCGACCCTTTGCCGTAGAGCTGCATCAGCCGACGACCCGTGGGGTGCTCGATGTTGTATTTCGCCGCCACGAAGTGCTGGTCGAAAAACTCGCCCACCTCCTTGCGCGTAAAGACGCGGTTGTTCATCATTTGGCACGGGCCGCACCAGTCGGCATAGAGGTCGATGAAGACCAACTTATCGGTCTTGACAGCCAGCTCGCGTACCTCGTCGGTCGAGCCGCTGATCCATCGCACCTGCGCCTCGGCCACCACGACCGAAAATGTAAGCACCAAAAGCAGAAAAAGTTGTTTCATACAAGCAGTTGTTTTTGCAAAAATAGTGCTTTTTTACGGTTAGTTGTTGGACTTTGGGTAATAAATTGTAACTTTGTGATCATTTCAAACATTCAAAACCATGAAAAAACTGCTTTATTTTGCCTTTGCGGCAATGCTGTGCTGTGGCTTTACGGCTTGTGAAAAAGATGATGACAATGGGGGTATCGACATCAAAAACCTCTATGGCCAGTGGACGACCGTAAAGGCTGTTTGGACCGAATATGGTGAAAGTGGAGTCGAGACTTTCGATCCGGGAGAATATATCATGTGTTTCAACGAGGACGGAACCGGTTACGAACAATTCGTTGAAGATGCGTGGACTTACGGTTTCAACTATACGGTTTCGGGCGATAAGTTGCGTGTTCGCTATGAGGATGATCCGGAGCTCTTTATCGTAACCATCAAATTGCTTGATTCGGAACAATTCGTCCTCTGCGAGGAGGGTACTGACGAAGATGGCTACTACAAATACGAGAGTTATCTCGTGCGTTACGAGTAAATCGCGCACCTCGGTTTGTGGGCTGATGGGTAAGGCTTTACGCATCAGCCCGCTTTTTTATGCCGAGAGAGGGCGAAAGACGAAAAGGCGACTAAGGGAGCTAAAGGATATTAATGAAATTAAAGAGATTAATGAGATTAAGGACTGGCTTTCATTAAAATCTTTAATCTCTTTAATCCCTTTAATATCTTTTCCTCATCGCTCTTCGCTCTTCGTTTTTTGTCAATCTTGCTCTTTTCTTGTTCTTTTTTGTAACCAAGGGTTGCTCGTAAAAAATTTTTTCAAGACCTTTGCTTTCGGTTAGTAGGTAGAATACGATGAAACGCCTTTCGATATTGCTCCTGATGCTCCTTTGCACGACGCTCTGCGTGGCGCAATCGACGCGTGTGCGCGGTCGCGTGACCGACACGGAGGGCAATCCGCTTGCCTTTGCCTCGGTGGTTTTCAAGGGGACGACGGTCGGCATGATGACCGATGACGATGGGTACTACTCGCTCGAGACGCGCGACAAGGTCGATACCTTGCAGGCGATGATGATGGGCTTCGTGCCGCAGGAGCGTCCGGTGAAGCGTGCCGCCTACTCGGAGCATAACTTTATCCTTCAAACGGCCGATTTTGCCATCGACCAGGTGGTGGTCACACCGGGTGAGAACCCCGCTTTTCCGATTCTGGATCGGGTGATCGAGCGGAAAAAGCGGAATAACCCCGACCACTACGACAGCTACTCGACCGAGACCTATACGAAGATGGAGCTGGGTCTGACGAACATCAAGGAGGAGTTTAAGAACAAGCGTATGCAACGCAACTTCGGCTTCATCTTCGAGTATGTCGATACCTCGGCCCTCACGGGCAGGCGTTACCTGCCGGCGATGATCTCCGAGACGAAGGCCGACTACTACCACGCCCTTTCGCCCGCGGTGGATCGGGAGGTGATCCGTGCCAACCGCGTATCGGGTGTCGAGGATACCTTCTCGATCGCCCAATTCACGGGGCAGATGCCGGGCAACGTCAATTTCTACCACAACTTCATCGACATTTTCAACGTTCGTTTCGCCTCGCCCCTGGCCGATGGCGGCAGGATGTTCTACAACTACTTTCTGATCGACAGCCTGGAGATCGAGGGGCGCAAATCCTACAAGATTCGCTTTCACCCGCGCAGCCTTGCCTCGCCCGTTCTGGATGGCGAGATGCACATTGACGCCGAGAGCTACGCCCTGAAGAATGTCACGGCCCGCCTGCCCCGTCGCTCGAACATCAACTGGATCAAACACCTGGTGCTCGAAAATGTGAACGAGCCGGTCGATTCGGTGCATTGGATGCGCAGTCGTGACCGTGTGCAGGCCGAATTTACAATCTCGATGCGCGACTCCTCGAAGCTCACCTCCTTCATCGGTACGCGCGAAGTGGCCTACAGCAACACGCGGGTCGGCGTGGAGATTCCGCCCGAGGTGCTCCGCATGGATAACAACGTCTATGTCGAGGCGCGCGAGGAGCTACAGGACGATGCCTTCTGGAACGAGGTGCGCCCCTATGCCCTTTCGGAGCGCGAGCAGGGGATCTACCACATGGTCGATTCGATCCAACGAGCACCCCTCTACCGCAACATCTACACGACGATCAATATGTTCATCGTCGGCCACTACAACACGAAATATGTCGGCATCGGCCCCTACTATAAACTCGCCTCGTTCAACGATTTGGAGGGTTTTAGGCCCCAGTTGGGCGGCCGCACAACGGCCAACTTCAGCCGTCGCGTGCGCCTCTCGGCCTATGGCGCTTACGGCACGAAGGACGAGCGCTGGAAAGGCGGTGGCGGCGTGGAGCTGGTGTTTGGCAAACGCCTCACGCGCAAATTGACCCTCCGCGGAGCACACGATGTGATGCAGCTCGGCGCAGGCGCTAATGCGCTGACCGAGAGTAATATCCTTTCGTCGATCTTCTCGCGTGGCGATCAGCGCCTCTCGATGGTCGATCGGGGCGAGATTCAGTACGAGCACGAGTGGATTCACGGCGTGAGCACCTTCCTCACGGGGCAGATGCGGCGCATCTACAGCAACCGCTATGTGCCCATGGAGCTTGCCGCGGGAGGTGGCGAGCAGCTCGAATCGGTCGATGATGCCTCCCTCTCGGTGGGCGTGCGCCTCTCGAAGAACGAGAAGATCTACCGCTCGGCCTTTGACAAGAACTCCCTGGGTTCTATCTATCCGATCCTCACGTTGAGCGCCACGGCCGGCCTGAAGAACCTCTTGCACAACAACCCCGAGTACTACCGCGTCGATGGATCGATCTTCTACCGTCCCGAACTGCCACCCCTGGGTCACTCCGAGATTTTGGTGCAGGCAGGTCAGATTTGGGGCGATGTGCCCTATCCGCTGCTGAAGCTCCACGAGGGTAACGGCACCTACTTCTACGATCCCTACGCCTTCTCGTGCATGGATTATTACGAGTTTGCCTCGGATCGCTGGGTGGCCTGCTTCTTCGAGCACCACTTCGGGGGTGTGCTGCTGGGTAAAATTCCGCTGCTCAAGCGCCTGAAATTGCGCGAGGTGCTGGTGGCCAAGGGGGTCTGGGGAACGCTCTCGGAGCAAAACGACGGCTCGCTGGCAGATACGCGCGCCCGGCTTCGCTTCCCCGCGGGACTTGGTTCGGTCGCGAAGCCCTACTTTGAGGCGGGCTTCGGCATTGAGAACATCTTCCGTCTTGTGCGCGTGGATTTCATTTGGCGTCTTTCGCATCGTGACCCCCTTCCGGGTGGCCGCAAACCCCAAAACTTCTCGATCAACGCCAGCCTCCACCTCGACTTTTAGAAGCTGTTTAAAATTTGTTTGCGAAATGATTTTACAGCTTTTTTGTGGCTATTTTTTTTCGCGTAATTCGAGGCGCATAGGGGTTCCTATGTAACGAGAATTACGCG
>CAYOEE010000116.1:0-5288 GCA_964402935.1 uncultured Alistipes sp.
ACCAACTGCACAGGTCGTTTTCAAATACGCGATTCTCGGCGAGTTAAATGTGAGGTCGATGGCAGGTAATTTTTCGCACAAATTTATCTTTTCAGCACCCTGCAAGATTTCAAATCGCCCCTGCAAGCTCCCCTATCCCCGCTTTTTCTCAAAGTGAAATAATATTTACATTATGTTAAATCGGATATGAGGAAACAATACGGTAGGAGGAAAATATTATAGATCGATTATCCTATTGCAATTTGCTTAGATTTAGTATAAGTGAAATTCGGGGAGAAAACAGATACACACTGTTTTGCGTTAGATGCAAGTTGATTCGTTGGAGAAGATTCAGGTTGGCTGCTGAAAATACAAGATGATTTGTGGGGCGATACCGATTGATCGAGGGAAATGCAAATTGTCCAACCTTTGAAAAAACCACACGACCATTTGTGATTCTCGCAAAGAGTTGCTATCTTTATGGTCGGTAACACTCACCACTTTGGAGAAAAATTTTCGCCAAGTGGATATAAAACACAAACGACAAAACACAGAAAAGAAAGAAAACATACATATTAACTAATTGAGCTTTAGCTCTTATTCTCGACTCCGTAAACGACCAAATTTTATAAGTAGGAGGGAATGAGTGGCGGAGGTTCACGTCCATTGGGCGTGAACCGTTCGTGCATATCTACCTACTATGCTTTGGTCGGCTGACGGAGTTAGATTGGCACAGGACGGTTTTACGCCTTTCTTTTTTGCTAGATCGAATAAGGGCAATGTAACCTTTATTGACTATGGCAAATATTCCTTTTCCCTCCCCTACTAGCCCCAAGTTTACCTTCATTGATTTGTTCGCCGGAATTGGAGGATTCCGTATTGCATGCCAAAACATTGGTGGGCAATGTGTATTTTCTTCCGAATGGGATCGTAATGCACAACGCACATACATCTACAATTTTGGAGAACTCCCCTACGGCGATATTACCGATGATGCCGTAAAGGCTGCTATCCCAAAAAAATTCGATTTACTGTGTGGCGGATTCCCATGCCAAGCATTCTCTATTGCCGGCTACCAAAAAGGATTTGAAGATACGCGAGGTACTCTTTTCTTTGATGTTGCAGAAATCATTAAAAATCATCGGCCCAAAGCTGTCTTTCTAGAGAATGTCAAGAATCTAAAAAATCACGATAACGGCAACACGTTCCGAGTAATCAAAAAGACATTGGAAGATTTGAACTATGTCGTATTCGACAAAGTAATGAACGCCATGGAGTACGCTAATGTACCCCAAAACAGAGAACGTATATTCATTGTTTGCTTTGATAGAGAGCAAGTGCAAAATCATGCAGCTTTCAAATTTCCGGACAAAGAACCGCTCACGAAAAACATACACGATTGTATTGATAAAGAAGAAAAGAACCCCAGGTTATATTACAGTGAGAAGATGGGGCACTTTGATGAGTTAAAGCAGAATATCACATCAAAAGAAACGGTTTACCAATGGCGTAGAGTTTATGTTCGAGAAAATAGAAACTCCGTTTGCCCTACCCTAACGGCAAACATGGGTACGGGTGGCCATAATGTTCCTTTGATTCTAACCGAAAATGGAATTCGTAAACTTTCGCCCAAGGAATGTATTAACTTTCAAGGATTTCCAGCGAATTATGCCTTTCCTGCCGATTTGGCATTTTCTGCATGTTACAAACAAGCAGGTAACTCAGTGGTTGTTCCTTTAATCCAAAAAGTATGTCAAGAGATACATACCATAATCTCGACGAATTCCTAAACAACTGGCGCGGGAATAAAAACTATTTTGAGATGCTGAAACTGATGGCTAGCATCTCTAGGTTGTTTTCTGAAAGCCCAACACCGTACTTGGACTATCGTTTAGCCGAAAATTTATTTTGCAAATATTATAATGCGCAAAATGATGCTCGATCGTGTACTGCTTACGATGCACGATTGCAAAACCTTGGTATTGGCATAAAAACTTTCGGCATAAACAAGGGTTCCTCGTTAGAGAAAGTTGCTGAATTCAATAAGCTCAAACCCAAATTAGACAAATTGTCGGGCTATGATTTAGCAAAGCAAATTGCAGTTTTCCGCAATGAGCGAATGGAATTCGCTAATAATACATATGATGTCAGGGAAACACAATACCACATTATCGGACGACAAGAGGGATGCCTCAAGGTATTTAACACGCCTTATGATAAAGTGAATGTGGATGCTATCTGCGATGTACAGGATAAAGACACGTCAATCGCTTTCAACGATGGCATCAACGAGTACTCCTTCAATAAGAGTAAAAGCGTCCTTCTGAAAAAATTTTATCTACCGGCCGATTACGAAGAAATCCCCATCACAATTTTAGGAGAACCTCTGGATTTATTAGCTCATCTGCGGCAGAATATACAAGATGTAAAAGAAAGTACGACTATACATAGACTACAAGAAATCAAAGGGTTAGATTATATCATTCTGCCACTGTATAGTCGCCGTGGTTACATACATGTTCCAGAACGAAGTGGCCTAAATCAATGGAACGCTAAAGGAAGGCCGCGAGATATTAACGAAGTATATATCCCTATCCCGAAAGCAATACATAATTTATACCCTGATTTCTTTCCTGATAGGGATCACCCTTTTGAGCTTATTTTACCCGACGGGAAATCATTATCAGCAAAAGTGTGTCAAGAAGGCAGTAAAGCGTTGATGTCAAATCCTAACTCGGCACTTGGTGAGTGGTTGCTTCGCAAAGTTCTTCGCAAGCCCATTGGAGAGATTGTAACCATGGATGACTTAAATACATTTGGTATCGATAGCGTAAAAATTATTTCAACCCACAAACGAAACAGCGCGGGAGAGCCGATTTATAAAATCGTATTCACGCAAACCGACTACGAAGACTACAGAACATTTGTTGACGATTAGAAAAGAGGATGTCCAACCTATGTTGTGACATCCTCTTACTATACGAGCGCGGATAAAAAGTGGGATTTTTAGGCTTGCGAAGTGCGAGAAACCGCAGTTTACTTAAGCGTAAATGAGGATTTCGAGGGCAAGCGTAACGCAGAAATCACCTTTTTAGGCGCGTTCGTGAATCACTATTTTTTACTGGGCTTATAATCAAACACGTCATCCAGCGTGTTCCAGTCGGCGTTCGTGACGGTGCCGGTGATGCCCTTGTAATTGAAGATCATCTTGCCCTCGGTTTTCATGCGGATGGTGCAATCGACACCGTTGTGTTTGAAGTCGGCATCGCCCAAGTTCTGCTCTCTGAACCACTTATACTCCGAGCAGGCGCGATCCGAAAGTTTGTCGGGCACGAAGCGCATCAGGCGCTGGAAGGTACGGAGCGAAATGGTAAAGTTCATCGCGCTGTTGGTTTTGCTCTCCACGCGGATCGTGGTGTTATTGGCCGCCATGAGGCTCATCGAGCCTGCGACAAGCAGCAGGGTCAAAAGGATTTTTTTCATCGTTTTCGGCTTTTATTCTACTACAAAACTACACACAAGGAGTCAGATGTGCAAATTTCGCGCTAATTTTTGTATCTTCGCAGGGTGAAACGATACCTTATATATATAGCTACCCTACTGCTCGCAGTGGCCTGCAAAAGTCAGCAGCCGACATCGAGCGAGCAGATCTATGTCTCGATTGCGCCGTTGCGTTCGCTCGTGGAGGCCATCGTGGAGCAGGATTTTCCCGTCGAGGTGCTTGTTCCGTCGGGAGCATCGCCCGAGAATTACGAGCTTACGCCCAAGCAATACATTGCGCTCAACGAGGCGCAGTGGGTCTTTTCAACG
This sequence comes from uncultured Alistipes sp., assembly GCA_964402935.1. Lineage (GTDB taxonomy): Bacteria > Bacteroidota > Bacteroidia > Bacteroidales > Rikenellaceae > Alistipes. The sequence goes on from CAYOEE010000116.1 coordinate 3,790, forward strand.
GGGCTGATCGAGTTTGAAAGTTCGCTGCTTTCGAAGCTACACCACCCCGAAAAGGTGATCGACCTGAGCCGAGGCATCGAGTTGATTGCCGGCAGTTGCTCGCACCATCACCACGGCCACGCACACGCCCACGGCATCGATCCCCACACCTGGACCTCGCCACGAGCTCTTCGACAGATGAGTGCGACCCTCTACGAGCAGATTCACAAAGCCTACCCCGACTCGGTGCGTTATACGCAGAATTTCAACCGCTTGCAAGAGCGCATCGAGGCCTTGGATCGAGAGGTTGAGGAGCAAATTTCGGCCTCCGCGATCACAAGTTTCATCATCTACCACCCTGCCCTTTCGTACTACGCCCGTGACTACGGGCTTCGTCAAATCGCCATCGAGGAGGAGGGTAAAGAGCCTTCGGCCAAGCGGCTTGCGGAGCTGATTCGTACGGCGCGCGCGGAGGGGATTCACCGCGTGCTGGTGCAGTGTCAATTTCCGCGATCGAGTGTCGAGGCTGTGGCCAAGGACATGGAGGCCGAGGTGGTGGAATTTGACCCCCTGAAGGAGCAGGTGATCGAAAACATCGCGCACATCACAAACCTAATCACCCGAAAATGAAGCTCTTAGAGTTACACGACATCAGCGTCAGCTACGAGGGTTGCGAGGCCCTGCACGCGGTCAATCTCACGATCGAGGCGACCGATTTCTTGGGCGTGATCGGCCCGAACGGAGGCGGTAAAACGACCCTCGTCAAGGCGATTTTGGGGGCTGTTCCCTACACGGGGCAGATCGACTACGCCCCCGAATTGTACGACGGTTCGGAGCGCCTGATCGGCTATATGCCCCAGCTCACGGAGTTCGATCGCGCCTTTCCGATTTCGGTCGAGGAGGTGGTTTTGTCGGGGTTGCAAGGGCGACGCGGATTCCGCCACCACTACACGAAGGCTGACCGAGAAAAAGCGCATAAGCTGCTGCACGATTGCGGTTTAGGAGAACTCTCACAACGTCCCATCGGGGAGATTTCGGGCGGTCAGATGCAGCGAGCACTCCTCTGTCGTGCGATTATCTCCGACCCCAAGTTGCTGATTCTCGACGAGCCGACGAACTTTGTCGATAACCGCTTCGAGCACGAGTTATACCAGACGCTCCGCACGCTGAACGAAAGGATGGCCATCCTCATGATCTCGCACGATGTGGGTACGATTACGAGCCTTGTGAAGGAGATCGTCTGCGTCAATCGGCAGGTGCATCGCCACCACTCGAACGTCATCACGGCCGAGCAACTCGAGAATTACCACTGCCCGATTCAAATCCTCAAGCACGGACACGTTCCCCATACCGTCTTGGAGCACCATCCGGGAGATGGGTGTTGCAAATAGATTGAATATCAACCCATTCGCAACAATCCAAAATTTAGAATTTAGAATTCAAAAGGCCTATGGGGGCTATAAGCAGAATCGGGTAGGAGATAAACGAAAGTAACGGAGTTTATCTCCTACTTTCGTTTA
>CAYOEE010000117.1:0-5262 GCA_964402935.1 uncultured Alistipes sp.
CATACCCACACCAATCGGCAGGCCGTGACCCAGTGCACCGCTATTGACCTCGATGCCCGGCACCTCGATCGTCGGGTGACCGGCCAGGGGGGTATCGAATTGCCCATAGGTATCGGTCAGCTCCTTCGTAATAAAGCCACGCTTTTCGAGCACACTGTACAGTGCCTCCACGCAGTGACCCTTACTCATCACAAAGCGGTCGCGCTCCTCCCACTTCGGGTTCTGCGGATCGAGCTTCATGACATGAAAATAGAGCGCCGTCAGCATATTCATTGCCGAGAGGCCGCCACCGATATGACCCGCCTTGGCAATCTGGACGATCTCGACCAGACGCTTGCGATTCACTTCGGCCTGTAACTTCAAATCTTTTGTTTGCATATCGTTTGGTTAATTTTGTGTGTTTATGGTTAATTATCGTATAAAGATAGACAGAAAAAGCCGAAGCGCCAAACAATCCACCCCGATTTCGTCAAAAATTCACTATTTTTGCGCACAAAAGCGAAAAGATTTGATCCCATGAGCACAACCCACACAACCTTTCGCGCGGCGCTGTTCGATATGGACGGCACGCTGGTCGATAACTCCTCCGTACACGTCGAGGCCTTTGAACTGTTTTGCAATCGCTACGGCGTGCAGGATTGGCGCGAGAAACTCAACAGCGCCTTCGGCATGGGGTCGGACGACATCATGCGGATGTTGCTGCCCGAGGAGGTGATCCGCGAAAAGGGACTAAAGGCCTTGGGCGACGAGAAAGAGGCCATCTACCGCGAAATTTACGCGCCAAAGATTCGCCCCGTCGAGGGGTTACGTGAGCTTCTAACACTCCTGCGCGAAGCCGGAATTCGATGCGCTGTCGGCTCGTCGGGATGCCGTGACAACGTCGATTTTGTGCTTTCCAAATGTCAAATCGAGGAGTTCTTCGAGGTGCGAATTTCGGGCGATATGGTCACCCGTTGCAAACCTGAACCTGAGATTTACATAACGGCCGCCAAAGAGTTGGGGGTCAAAATAGAAGAGTGCATTATTTTCGAAGATGCCAAAGCCGGATTCGAGGCTGCCGGAAGAGCCGGTGCAGGCCTTACGGTAGGCATAGCAACAACGCTTACAAAAAGCCAAATCGAGGCCGAGCAACTGGCCAATCTGGTGGTCGGAGATTTTACGGAGATTCACTCCGTCGAGCAGCTACGCAAGTAGCTTTTTCACGCGCTCGATTTTGACCACGCGACGAATCACCCACGAGGGTACGATCCGTCCCGCCAACACCATCACCTTGGCCGCCCAGCCCGGAACGATGCATTTTCGACCCCGAAACAGAGCACGCAGGGCGCGTCGCGCCACCTCGTCGGCCGTGAGCATCGCCCCCACACGCAACAACCACCGACGCATCCGTTCGCTCAGGCGATAGAAGGGCGTATCGACCGCACCCGGGCAGAGTGCCGTCACCACCACCCCATCCTGCGCCCACTCATCATGCAGTGCCGCAGCGAGTTGCTTCACATAGGATTTGGTGGCTGCATAGAGTGCAATCGAAGGATAAGGTATCCACGCCGTAGCCGACGAGACACACAAGATATACCCTCTTTTTCGGGCACGCATCCGTTCGCCAAAGGTGCGCACAAACTGCGTATGGGTCGAAATGTGGAGCGTAACGATCTGCTCGATTTTTGCGCGATCGAGCGACAAAAAGCCACCAAAGGCAAGCACACCCGCATTGCACACAAGCACTTCTATTTCAAACTGTTGTTGATCCACAAAAGTTACGATTCGTTCGACCGCATCGTCGGCAGTCAAATCCTGCACAAACGGCACGACACGCTGACCGGTCACCCCTCCGACCTCCCGACAACGCACCAGCAACTCCTCCGCACGACGATCCACGGCCACCACCGCATAGCCCATTTCGGCCAGGCGACGCACATAGCAAAGCCCCATTCCGGAGGCCGCACCCGTCACCAACGCATATTTTTGTCGTTTTGTGTGCATCATATCGCGCTTTTTTTCTACTTTTGCAGCCAAATTTTGTATCCAATGTTTCGAGCACTCTCTGCAATCGGCCTCTTGGTCGTATCGAATACCTTCATGACGCTGGCCTGGTACGGCCAGATCGCCTTCAAGTCCAAGTTCGAGAAGCTGGGCCTGGTGGCCATCGTCCTCGTTTCGTGGCTGATCGCCCTGGCCGAATACAGCTTCATGGTTCCTGCCAACCGCCTCGGTTCGGCCGCCTTCGGAGGCCCCTTCACGCTTTGGCAACTCAAGGTGATTCAGGAGGTTATCTCGCTTTCGGTCTTTACGTTCTTCATGCTCGTCTGTATGCGGAGCGAGGCACTGCGCTGGAACCACATCGCAGGCTTTGCCTGCCTGATTTTGGCCGTCTATTTCATCTTTAAGCGGTAGCCTTGCGGCTCACAAGCCAAAGTCCCGACATAACCAGCGCGGCATTGAGCACCAGCAACTCGAAGCCGATTTGGTAACTCCACCACACCCCTAAAAGGTACTGCACCGCACCCGCCACAACAGGGGCAACCACCAACGGAATCCACGTCCGACGATCGTTCACCCGACGCCGAGTCCAAAGCCCGAAAAGAAACAAACCGAGGATCGGCCCATAGGTATATCCGGCCACCTTATAAATCAGGGTAATCATCCGTTCATCGGCCCAATAACCCAGCCCGACCATTGCCACAAAGAGCAGGACGGCAACGGCTAGATGAGTAACCTTTCTAACAACGGACAATCTGTTTTCATCCAAGTGCTTACCGCGCATTATGTCCATCGAAATCGAGGTCGTGAGAGCCGTCATGGCAGCACCGGCTGACGAGAATCCTGCCGCTGCGAAACCGGCCACGAACAGCACCCCCACCACGCGCGGCAAACCACCCCAAACAGCCACTTCGGGAAAGACTCCGTCGGCCATGGACGAAAGCCTCAGACCTCGCACCGACGCATAGCGATAGAGCAGCACTCCGAGCACCAAAAAGAGAGCAATGACCACCGCCTGACAAAGCGCCGTGAGGTAGATATTTTTTTGCGCATCACCCACCGTGCGACACGAAAGGTTGCGTTGCATCAACTCCTGATCAAGCCCCGTCATGGCCACCAACAGCACCACGCCACCCGCAAACATTTTCCAAAAATAGTGCGGTGAACGCGGATCGTCAAAGTGCCATATACGACTCATCTGATCTTCCGTCACCGTGCGCCAAGCCGTTGCGAGGTCGTAACCAAGCGCTCGCGTGATCGCCCACAAGGTCACCAATACGGCGACAACCATCAATACCGTTTTCATCAAATCGGCGACAAGAATCGACTTCACGCCCCCGCGCCAGGTGTAGCCAAGCGCCACCAATACCGTCAGCAACACATTCTGCCACAACGAAATACCGAATTCTTCAAAGAGCAACACCTGCATCACGACGGCTACCAGGTAGAGCTTCAGAGCCGTGGCAGCAAACTTCGACAAGAGGAAAAACCATGCGCCCCAGCGGTGCGTGCAGTCACCAAAGCGATCGCCAAAATACTCATATATAGAGGTGTACTGCCACCGATAGAAAAGCGGAACGAGCCAACGAGCCACGACGATCTGCCCGACCGTAAAGCCGACAACCATCTGCAAGTAGGCAAATCCGTCCTCGACGACCATGGCCGGCACCGAGATAAAGGTAATCCCCGACATGGCGGCCGAGATCATCGCGCCCCAGGCAAAGAACCAGGGCACACGACGCGAGGCTGTAAAATACGCCTCGTTATCGGCACGACGCGAGGCCAGCAACCCGACAGCGAGTTGCAGCACCGCATAGAGCAGCAGCGACCATAAAACAAGTTGCACCGATACCATTTTCTCTTCCAAGCACGTCAAACGCAGGAACAAAGGTACGAAGAAAGGCCGAATTTATCCAAAGGCACTGATTTTTTCTGAAAAAAATAATTGCTTTTTCGCTTTTATTTCCTATCTTTGAATTCTTAAAACTGCAAACGAACAATACAAACCATCAACATAAATCTTTTATGGCAAAAGTGCTCAAAATTCGAGACCTTACGTTGCGCGACGGTCAGCAATCGTCCTTTGCAACCCGCATGAATCAGGAGCAGATCAACCGCTGTCTGCCCTACTACAAAGACGCAAACTTCTTCGCTATGGAGGTTTGGGGTGGCGCCGTACCCGACTCGGTAATGCGCTACCTGGGCGAGAACCCCTGGACCCGCCTGGAGACGATTCACGAAGCAGTCGGCGAGGTATCCAAGCTCACGGCTCTTTCGCGCGGCCGAAATCTCTTTGGCTATGCCCCCTACACGGATGAGATCATCGACGGATTCTGCCGCAACGCTATCCAAAGCGGTCTGGGCATCATGCGTATTTTCGACGCACTGAATGATGTAAACAACGTCAAATCGACCATCAAGTACGTCAAGCAGTATGGCGGTATTGCCGACTGCGCCGTCTGCTACACGGTCGATCCGAAATATCCCGAGCCCACGTTCTTCCAGAAACTGCTCGGCAAGAAGAAGCCCCGGCCGGTATTTACCGACGCCTACTTCCTCGACAAGGCGAAGCAAATGGCTGCGCTCGGTGCCGATATGATCACGATCAAGGATATGTCGGGTCTGATTCCGCCGCGTCGCGTGGCTACGCTCGTCAAGCTCCTGAAGCAGAACATTTCGATTCCGGTCGATTTTCATACGCACTGTACGCCCGGTTACGGTCTGGCTTCGGTGCTGGCCGCCATCGTGGCCGGTGTGGATGTCGTAGATACCAACTGCTGGTACTTCGCCGGTGGTACGGGTGCTCCGGCCATCGAGCTGATTGACGTCATTTGCCGCAAGCTCGGCATCGACCATGGCGTAAACATGGAGGCCGTGGCAAAGATCAACACCCGGTTGCGCGAGATTCGCAAGGAGCTGAACCAGTCGGTATTCGGCACCGAGAAGCCCGAACCAACCTATTTCAACCCCGTAACCGATACGCTCCCCGCCGAGATCGACGCCCTCTTTGACAAGGCTATCGAGGCTGCCCGCAAGGATGACGAGCAGGGTTGCATCGACGCCTGCCGCAAGATCGAGGCCCACTTCGGTTTCCCCGCCCCCAACGAGCTGGTACAGAAGGCCGAGATTCCGGGTGGTATGTACTCGAACATGGTGGCTCAGCTCAAGCAGCTCAAGGCCGAGGAGATTCTGCCCCGCGCCATGGAGCTGATTCCTTCGGTACGTCTCTCGGCAGGTCTGCCGCCCCTGGTAACGCCCACCTCGCAGATCGTGGGTGCTCAG